>CAZDHN010000137.1:0-11408 GCA_964505115.1 uncultured Planctomycetaceae bacterium | reverse complement strand
CGCTCAAGAAGGCGGAAGAAGCGGTCGGCTGGCTCTCCGGCAATGCGACCATGGTGCTGGTAGCCATGGCCGCGGTGATCGTACTGTATGTCGCCTGGAAGATTCTGACTGGGAAGAAGAAGCGGCCCAAGCAGGTGCCCGACCTGGCAATCGACGTAATGTCGTTGGGCGCCGAGGGCCCACCGGCCGGCGCGGTCGAGCTTCAGCTTCGCAACGTGCCGGTCCGCCTGGCGGCCATTGTGGTGGCTCCGGCCGGTCGGGTTCGCGATTTGCCGCCCTTGAACCAGTTGTCCGACATCTTCGACGCGATCATCCCCGGCCTGGCCGGCGTGGTCAGCTCGCACAAAACGCTGATCCGTCGCTGGCCGGCACAGCTCAGCACTCGCGGGTTCGCCCATGCGTTCTTTCAGCACGTTCGCCTTCCCGGCGAGGGCGGCAAGGGCACGCCCTGGTCGTCGGCGGCCGGGGTGTGTAAGATCGAAGGTCAGCCGGTGATGGCCGGCCTGCTGTTCCGCACCGAGGGCACCAGCAGCCACGGCCAGGACATCGTGAAAGACAACGCCCAATGGCTGAGTCTGTTGCAAATTAAATGACGCAGGGGTCAGGGGCTAGGGACCAGGGGCCAGGGACGAGAAAAAGGCCCGGTGGATAGTCTTTTCCTGATCCCTGGCCCCTAATATAACTTCGAGTAAACCGAAATTGGTCAAAATGAAACGTACTTGCGAACAACTGCGTGGCGATGCGATGAAAATCTGGCAAGCCGGTGTCGATGCGGTCCGGTCCGAGCGGCTGGTCGGACAGGCACTTCAAGTGGACGGCTCGACGCTGGTAATTGGCGACCAGCGCTTGCCGCTGGAGCGGATCAGGCGGATTGCCGTGGTCGGTGCCGGCAAGGCGGGCGCCGGGATGGCCGCGGCCGTCGAGAATATCTTGGGCCAGAAGCTGATGGAAGAGAAGCAACTCGCCGGCTGGGTGAACGTGCCGGCCGATTGCGTTCGGCCGCTCCAACGGATTCATGTTCACGCTGCCCGGCCGGCCGGAGTCAACGAGCCGATGGAGGAAGGGGCCGTCGGCTCGCGAGAAATCATCAAGCTGGTCGAGTCGCTCGGCGCGGATGATCTCTGCCTCTGCCTGATTTCCGGCGGCGGCTCCGCGCTCATGCCCGCCCCGGTCGAACAAATCACCCTGGCCGACAAGCTGGCCGTTACGCGACACCTAAGCGCGGCCGGCGCTAACATCGAACAACTAAACACCGTTCGCAAGCAGTTGAGCCGGATCAAGGGCGGCGGGCTGGCACGCGCCTGTGGGGCGGGCCGAATCGTCTCGCTGATTATCTCCGACGTGCTGGGCGATCCGTTGGACGTAATCGCCTCCGGACCGACCGTGGTCGATTCCTCCACCCCCGGGGCCGCCCTGGACGTGCTCCAGCAGTTCCACGCCCGGGAGGCCGGAATATCGTCGGCCGTATTCGATTATCTCCAGCAGAAGCAAGCGGCCGGCCGGCCGGAGCAGTCGTGCGAGGCCAGCAACCTGATCATCGGCAACAACGCCACGGCGGTCGACGCGGCCGGCCAGGAGGCCGAACGGCTGGGGTATTCGCACGCCATGACCAGCGCCTCGAAGTCGGAAGGGCCGGCCGAAGAGATCGGCTTGCATCTGGCCGAGATGGCCGTCAAGATGCGCGCTGGCACGGGCCCCGACTGCCTGATTAGCGGCGGCGAGCCGGTGGTCAAACTGGTCGACGAATCCCAACGCGGATTGGGCGGTCGCAGCCAGCAGCTTGTGTTGGCCGCCTTGGAGCGTCTGGCCGCCGAAGGCGCTGCCGGCGTGGCGATTCTGTCGGGCGGAACCGACGGCGAGGACGGCCCGACCGACGCCGCCGGCGCATTTCTGGATGATGCCGTGCTCGAATCTGCCCGGCAAAAGAAGCTCGACCCGGCCGACTATCTCGCCCGAAACGACGCCTACCATTTCTTCCAACCGCTAGACGCCCTGATCCACACCGGCCCCACCCACACCAACGTCTGCGACCTCCGCGTGGTGCTGGTTGATCGGGTGGAGTTGCCCGGCTAGTCGCCGTATTGCCGGAAGTGATTTACCCGTAGCTGGATTCGCAAGAATTCAGCCGTGATGCAACGAACCGAATTCTTGCGAATCCGGCTACCTACCCATTTTCCGCCTGTAGCCCCGTGAAAGGAGATTCCCGATGAGACATTGTCTGAGCATGTTGGTCACGCTGACGCTGTTGGTTGTGGGAATACGAGTGAGCGGGGCCGACGACATGGCCCGCCCGCGGCTGGTGCCGTTCCCCAAGCAGGTCAAGCTTCAACAGGGCTCGTTCGCTCTGGACCGCCAACTGACGCTCGAATGCTCGACCGGTGCGGTCGCGTTGCTGGGCCGGATAATCGGGGACGAACTCAAGCGGGCCGGCTTGCCCGGGCTGACCTGCCAAGCGGTCGAAGGCAAGCAGCCGTTCTGGCGACTTTCGGCCGGCGCGAAGGCCGGACTGCCAAAGGGTCCCTTCCGCGACAAGTCCACTCCGGAAGATTACTTGCTCGACGTACGGCCCGATGCCGTTGTCTGCGTTTCGCCTGGTCAGCCGGGCCTGTTTAACGGGGCGCAAACGCTGGTGCAGCTTATCCGCGCCAATCGCCGGGATAACGCGATCCGCTGCCTGAGTATCAGCGACTGGCCTTCACTCCGCTGGCGATGTTTTCAGGACGACATGACCCGGGGCCCCAGCTCGAAGCTCGAATCGCTCAAGCACCAGATCGACCTGGGCTCGCTATTGAAGATGAACCTGATGACCTACTACATGGAGCACCAGTTCCACTTCAACAAGCATCCGGTGATTGGCCCCAAAGACGGCTCGCTGGAGCCCGAGGACCTGAAGGCCTGGGTGGCCTACGCCCGCTCGCGGCAGATGGACGTATTGGGTAACCAGCAGTCGTTCGGCCACTTCGCGCACATCCTTCGTCACGAGGAGTACGCCCACCTGCGCGAGACGGGCGGCATCCTCTGTCCGGTCAAGGAGGAGAGCTACAAGCTCCTGGACGACCTCTACTCCGAGGTCTGCCCGCTGGTGCCCTTCCCCATGTTCAACGTCTGCTGCGACGAGACTTACGGGCTGGGTAGCGGGCCGTCGAAAGAGTTGGCCGACAAGATCGGCGTGGGCGGGGTGTACCTCCAGCACATGCGGCGCGTGCACGATCTGCTCAAGCAGAAGCACGGCAAGCGGATGATGATGTGGGGCGATATCATCCTAAAACATCCCGACCATCTCGACAAGATCCCCAAGGACACCGTCATGCTCACCTGGGGTTACAACGCGAAGGAAAGCTTCGAGAGCCAGATCATTCCGTTTGCCAAGTCGGGTTACGAGTTCTTCGTTTGCCCCGGCGTTAGCAACTGGAGCCGCATCCTGCCCGACTTCCAGGTGGCCACGGTCAACATCCACAACTTCGTCCGCGACGGAGCCAAGCACGGCGCCCTGGGTATGATCAACACGGCCTGGGAGGACGACGGCGAGGCGCTCAACCCGCCCCGCTGGCACGGCGACGCCTGGGGCGCCGAGTGCGCCTGGAACGCCTCGACAACCACGCCGGAAGACTTCAACCGCCGCCTCGGTGGAGTGCTGTTCGGCGAGCCGGGCGACCATTTCGGCCAGGCCATCGAACTGTTGGCCAAAACGCACGCCATGCCCGGCATGGAAGGCATGAACAACAAGCGCTTCTGGCAGGACGACTTCGGGCCCGGCCGCAGTGCTTCGACCGTAAGGGTTTCGGCCGGACGGCTGTTGGAGGCGGTTCGACCGGCCATCGAGCACCTCGAAGCTTGCAAGAAAGAGGCGACCGTCAACGCCGAGATGCTCGACTACTTCATCTTCGGTGCCCGGCGTATGGAGTTGATCGGCCAGCGGATGCTCGACGCCATCGAGGCCGTCGAGTGTTACGCCGAGGCCTACGGCGCGCCGCGCGAGAAGGCGTCTAAGCTGTTGGCTCGTGCCGAGGATCTAGTCCACGCCAACCGCGAGGCGCACGCCGCGTTGGCCCCGCGTTTCAAACAGCTCTGGCTGGCCGAGAGCAAGCCCTACGCCCTGGACCGGACCATGGATCGCTACGCCGCGCTGGACGAGCGGTTCAAAAACTTGGAGGATCGGCTGGCGGCGGCGCGAAAGCTGCTCGAAGCGGGCAAGCCGCTGCCGCCGCCCGAGCAGGTCGGGCTGGCCGAGCCTTCTCGCTACACGCGACGGCGGCGTCCAAGCAAAATCGAGTCGACGCCGCTTGCGCCCAAAGCGGCTTGGGCCGTGCCGGCGGCCGGTTATCGGCTGGGGATCTCGATTGGTGCCGGCTCGGCCGCGCGTGTGCGGCTGCCCGTCAGCATCGATGTTGACCTTCCGCCCGAGTTGGCGGACAAAGCCGTGCGAGCGTTCGCGAGCGTCGGCCAATCTCCACCGAGCGAGATACCCGTTCAGCTTGACGCCGCCGACAAACCGGCGAAGCGACGTCTCACGCTTGTCATGCCCGGCCCGATTGCCAAGGGAGCCGTCGCGTCGGTCCACGTCTACCTGGGGCTGGCGAATGCCACCGAGCCGCTGCCCGAGGCCGTCATCACCAGCGACGCGCCGCGCGGCATGAAGTGGATCGAGAACGACAAGGTTCGGGCCCTGTTGGGGCCGGAGGGCAGCCACGTCTACCGTTGGGAAGTCAAGGCCATGAAGGATCATGACATGACCAAGTCGGGCGAGAGCAACTGGGCCGGCTGGTCCGACATTTCCCAGGGGCATCGCAACACTGCCTTCCAACTGGCGCGTACGGCCGCCGGGCCGGCCATGGTCGAGTACGTCTGCACTGCGCCGTCGGGTTTGATCACGACGATCCGCCTCTTCGCCGGTGCTTCCTGGATGGAGGTCATGCTCAGCGAGGGGGTTGGTTACTACTGGGACTTCGACCGGGCAAGCAACTTCGCCGCCGACGGGCCGACGCCCGGCACGTTTCTGTTTTCCAACGGCCGAAGCGGCCCCGTCGGCAAGCAGTCGGAGGGCGTGGCCGCCCAGGTCAGGGTGGACGGCGTGCGTTGGGCCGTTAAGTTCAACCAGCAGAAGTTGGCGCTCGGACTGATCACGCCGGAGGTGAACGCCAACTTCGTGCTGGCCCCCGGCGAGGGCTCCGGCGGCGTGGGGCTGGAACGGGCGCGGCCGGTAAGCCACTTCATCACCTTCGCCGGAAAACTGGACGCGGAGCCGGCCGAGACAATGGGCCGCTTGGCCCGAACGCTGGCATTCCAGAACCAGCCGGTAGTCGTCCTCCACGCGGTAGAGTCGAAACCATGAGGGGCTCTCGGCACCTAAATCGGTATTTTCTTTTGGTTAATTCCAGCAGGGGTGACATCTAGCTGTCACCCCTATCCGTACACTTGTGTGTATGAGCCTGGACGACATACCAGTTACATCGGGCGCGAAAGCGCGCCTTTTGATCGTCGACGACCACGCCCTGTTTCGGGCCGGTTTGGCGGCGTTGTTTCGGGCCGCCCGGGATATCGGCGAGGTGGCGGTCGCTGCCGGAGCCGACGAGGCCATGGGCGTGGCCCTGGAATTCCGTCCCAATGCGGTTGTGCTGGACATTTCGCTGCCGATGTTCGGCGCGTTTGCGGCCGCCCGGGCGATTCTTGGCAGTTGCCCCGATTGCCGGGTGTTGTTCCTGGACGATGCGGTTTGCGAGGCACACGTCCACGCCGCTTTGCGAGTGGGTGGGTCCGGCTACTGGACAAAACACTCCACCTTCGGTGAAATCGCCGAGGCGGTCCGCCAACTGGCCGCCGGAGAACTCACGTTCTGCCCGGCCGTCAGCAGGTATCTCGTCGAGACTCCCGGCGGGATACGGTTCCAACAGTCGACCGATAGCGATGTTTTGGGCCAACTTACCCCGCGCGAGATCGAGGTCTTGGTCAATCTGGCCGACGGGCTCAGCGTGCGACAGTGTGCCGAGCGAATGAACCTTTCCCGAAGCACGGTCGACAATCACAAGTCGCGGCTGATGAGCAAGCTCGACATTCACAAGTCCGTCGATCTGGCCCACCTGGCCAGAAGAGAGGGGCTGCTGGAGAGGAGATAGGGAAGAAGTTTCACGCAGAGACGCAAAGCTGCAAAGACGCCAAGAAAGACCAGACTCTTCCGCCTTCGCGACTTTGCACCTTTGCGTCTCTGCGTGAGACTTTTCCCGCGCGCAAATCCAGACCCACCCGTTAGCCGACCGGCTGCCGCACGGTTGCGTGGTGACGGACCAGATGCGGCATCCAGAGGCCCTTGTCGACAAGTTCGATCAGCACTTCCGGGTCGAACGGCTTGCGCAGGTAGTAGGTTCCACCGACCGCGTGGCTGCGGCGGATGATGTCGGGAATCTGCGCGCCGGAGAGGAACATGACGGGCACATTCACCAACGCTTCGTCTTCTTTGATCCGCTCGCAGAGTTTCAGCCCGCTCTGACCGGCCAGATTGATATCGCAAATGATGAAGTCGGGCAGAGTGGTTCTGGCGAACTCGACGGCGGCCTCGGGCGTGCTGCAGCAGTGGCAGGCATACTCTGCCCGGTCCAGAACCGCGGCCACTTCGCCAAGCACCTCCGGCTCGTCGTCGATTACAAGGATCATCGGCTGTCGGGAGTCATTCATTAAAGCCACCGTGAGGGAAGGGTTCTGGTTCAGCGTTCATGCCGTCTCCGGCACCAAAACTGGACAGTACCGTTTCGGCCGTCTTGCCCATGTTCGTACACCTGGAGCCCGCCTTCCTTGCTTCGTCCGCAAACTAGCTCTGATTCAGTAAGCTTTGGCTGGCTCGCCCAACCGGCATTACCGCGCCAATCTCACACCAAGGACGGGGGGTTCACCCCGTTGGGCAGCACGTACTGGGCTCTCTCCAATGGCAATCTGCAAGACGCCGCGTGAATTCCGGGTCGTGGGAACACGTTTGTAGCTGGATTCGCAAGAATTCAGCCCGTGACCGTAAATCCGTCTGAATTCTGGCGAATTCAGCTACCACTGTACTACTAACTTCAAATATCGTTAAGTTTTTGACAAAGTTCAGCGATTAGTGGCGGGTGGGTTCTTGCCTGGGTGCGGTAGCACCGGTTTGGTTGGCGGCCCTGCCGCCCCGCGTCACCGTTGGGCATGGTTGCGAACAGGGTTGTGTAGCTGATATACTGCCGGCTCTTCAGATGTAAATAGTACGGTTCCGGAGCTGGCACCGGGGAGATATGTGCCGCGCGGTTTGGAATGAACTGACCAACAACGGAGGAAGACCATGGAGTCAACAGGGCAAAATCTTAGCTGGTATCAGGGGCTGACCCGCTACCACTGGTGGGTGCTGATTGTCGCGATAAGCGCCTGGATGTTTGACTGCATGGACCAACGACTGTTCATCCTCTCCAGGGCCCCGGCCATCAAGGAGCTTTCCGGCTGGCCCGAGCGAGAAAAGCAGATTCTGCCCAACATCGAGAAAGAGGCCGCCAAGGCGGTTCAAGACAAGATCGATGTCGGCGAGTTGACGGCGGACAAGAGAGACGAGGAGATCGGTTCCCACATTCGGCAAGCGAAGACCGCGGTTTACGATAAGGAGTTCAAGAGCGAGGTCGATTCCCTGGGTGACGGGGTTACCGCCCTGATGATGCTTGGCTGGGCGGTCGGCGGTCTGTTCTTCGGCATTTATGGCGACCGGCTGGGGAGGGTCAAAACACTTTCGATTACTATCGCCATTTACTCGGTGTTTACCGGCCTGTCGGGCACGGCGTTCACTATGACGGAATTCTTCACGTATCGCTTCCTGGTAGGGTGCGGTATCGGCGGCGCTTTCGCCACCTCGGCCACCTTGATCGCCGAGACCATGCCCGCCCGCTCCCGGGCAACGGCCTTGGGAGTATTCCAGGCACTATCGGCGTTGGGTAACATCACCGGCTCGCTGATTGGCTGGTTCATCTCGGCCGACACGAATACCAACCTACTCGGTCTGCTGGGCGGAGATGGCGTGCCGGGATGGCGAGTACTGATGCTCATCGGCGTCCTGCCCGCTCTGCTGGTGGCAGTCGTCATGCGTACGATCAAGGAGCCCGACGCCTGGCTCGAAGCCCGCGAACTGGCCGCGAATGACGCCGACCGGCAGATGGGCGACCTCAAGAGCCTCTTCACCAACTCTCGCTGGCGGCGAAACATGCTGGTGGGCCTCTCGCTGGCAATTATCGGCGTGATCGGCCTCTGGGGAGTAGGATTCTACTCGCCCGAACTGATCGGCGAAGCGCTTGGGGACCTTCCCTTGGCGGAGCAGAGCCATCATAAGGCATTGGGGACGCTCTTTCAGGACATCGGCGCGGCATTGGGCATGTTGGCCTTCACCTTCATCGCCACGCGATTGGGCCGCAAGGCTGCCTTCGGAGGATGCATGATCTTCTGCTGGGTGGTCGTCTCGGGCGTCTTCATGTTCCTCAGAACAGACTGGCAAATCTACGTCATGCTGCCCATCCTGGGGTTCGCCACGCTAAGCCTGTTCGGCGGGTATTCGATCTACTTCCCCGAGCTTTTCCCGACCCGGCTGCGGGCCACGGGTGTTGGATTCTGCTACAACGTCGGCCGGGTAGGCGCGGCGGCGGTCATCCTCTTCAAAATCCCGATTCGCGAGGCCTTCACCAATGCCGGCTTCACCGAGGTCTTCCGTAGTGTCTCGGTCGCACTGGCCAGCGTCTATATAATCGGCCTGCTAGTGTTGATCTGGGCTCCGGAAACGAAGGGCAAGCCACTTCCGACCGACGACGACCTGGAGGAGTGATTGCCGGAGGTTACCCACACCGGAAGGCGATGAAGGTTAGGTCGTCGGGCTTGGAGGGTTCGCCCGGCTCGGGGGCTTGCATCCGCCGCTGACAATCGCTCGCCAGGCGGTCGACGACTTTCCGAAGCGGGCCCTTGCGGATACGCTCCACGATCTCGTCGATCGTCAGATTGTCGAACAGCCCGTCGCTGGCCAGAAGCAGCGTGTCGTAACGTGCCAGCTCGATCGTGGAGCCGACCTCGATCCGCATGTCGGGAGTCCCCAGCATGTTGGAGATCAGGTGGCGGTCCTCGTGGTTCATCGCCTCGGCCTCGTCCAGCAGGCCCGACTCGACGGCGTATCCGACGGGCGAATGCGAGACGGTCTGCAACTTGATCTTGCCTCTCTGCCCGACCACCAGGATCATGGAATCGCCCACGTGATAGGGTCGGACGGTTCGACCCTGTATCTCGGCGATTGCCATGGTCGTTCCCGCGCCCACGCCCAGCTCGCTTACCGTTCGATTGGCCCTTTCCAGTCCGTCGAGAATGGCCGCTCGCAAGCTGGGATCGTCGGCGGGAGCTTCTTCGATCTGGCTCAGCAGTTCCCTGATTGCCAGGCTGGAAGCCTGCTCGCCGGCCGGCAATCCGCCCATCCCGTCGGCTACTATGAGGATTCCCGCATGACCGTTCCGCGGCACCAGTGCGGCGGCGTCCTCGTTGGGCGTGGTTTTGTCGGGCGAGCGCGTGGAGAAGACGCCCGCCTGCCCAGCGGCAGTCTGGTAGATTTCCCCCCGGGGCATCTCGGCCTGGAAAAAGAGTTGGGCGTCCATACTCTTATTATCGTCCGCCGAGGACCGCCGGCAATGGCGATTGTCACCACTCGCATGGGTGGGTCGATACCCACACTAGCCCGGCCGTTCTCAATCCCACTGCATGGTTTCCAGATACTGGCGGAGTTGGCCGGCGGTGCGGAATTTTTTGAGGATAAGGGTCCGCTTCAGGCCGCAACAGATGGCCTTGGCCTCGGGCGGCTGCTTGGCGTATCTCTTCTGGCCGCCGATGGCGTCGTAGAAAATGCGGACCAGATTGCAGACGTCGTCGGAAATATTCTCCTGGCTGGCCGGTCCCCAATGGAACATATCCATTAGCTTCAGGTCGAAGGCCAGCCCGTAACGGCGAATTATCACGTTCTCGTCGTGCAGATCGCCGTGGTACTCGCGGAGGTTGTGGATGCTCTCGATGCCCTTGGCCAGGGCGCACAGAAGGTGCAGGCCCTGGAAGACGCTGATCCGCTTGCCCGGCTGCCGGGCGAGGAACTCGCTAAGCAGTTCGCCCTCGACGTACTCGGAGACGAGGAAGCGGACGGGCAGGTCCTGATAGGTGATGGTTTCCTGCGTGTGGTACTGGATGAGGATGGGGCAGTGGCGGAGCTTGTGCAGCTTCTTGGCGTAGAATCGGGCGGCCCGATTTCGCGGGTTTCGGTGCGGAAACCAGAACTTGCCCGCCCGCTCGATCCCCGTGCCACACTCGCGAAGCATATAAACTTCGCCCTCCCAGCCGGTGCCCAGTTGGAAGACGATCTCGTACTTTCCGGCCAGGACCGTACCCGGCTTGAAGTTGAACTTGGTGATCCGGCGGCTGGTGGTTTTCTTCTTGGCCATTGAGGTCCTCACCCCAATCATCACCTATCGTCAGTGAATCCGCAAGCGGTTATCGCAAGCTCGATTCACCCGCCTCGATTCACCGACACCTGACCCTAATCAAGTATAGGAGCGCCAGGAAGTCGTAGACGGCGTGCGTGGTGATGGGAACCAGCAGGTTGCCGGTGGCGATCCAGAGCCAACCGAGATACAGCCCGATCAGCCCGGCCAGAAGCGCGTAGGTGGCCGTGATCGGATGCATCAGGCCGAAGAGCAGGGCGCCCACGATCAGGCCGACCCAGACACCGGTCGTTCCGCCCACCCAAGCGGCCACGGTCCCTTGGGCAACGGCGCGAAAGAGCAACTCTTCCCCCAGCCCGGCCGCCAGGGAGATGATCGCCAACTCCCAAATCCGGCAGTGCCGGAACAGGGGCACCAGCAGATCGTCGACCACGCCCAGCAGCCGCCGCAGCGCCGGCAACGGGCATTTGAGGCAGAGCCAAGCCAGCACCAACGGCGGACCGGCCGCCGCCACGCCCCAGCCGACGGCCGGAAGCTTCCAGTAGATAGTCTCGGCGACCGGCACCCCCAGCAGCCACCCCACCGCCATGGCCAGCAGCCCGAGACTAAACTCGAAAACCACGGCGACAGGAACGAAGTTGGGCGGTGGGTTGATATCGTCGTTCATGGTCGCGGTCATTTCGTCGGCTAAATCGGTTGCGTAGGCGTTCGAGCAGTCTCCGGCAGTATACGCCGTCGGGCCTTCTTTTAGGACTGGACAGCCTGGGGCTTCCTTCGCTTAGCCGCCAGCTTCTTCGCTTTTGCCCCCCGTTGGATGGGAGGACTAGGCCGTCCTTGACGATTTTGCCACCGTGCTATAGACTAATTCGTTTCGTTTATCTCGACACGGCCAGACGTATAGTATAGGAACTGTCGGCAGCGCCCCTGGCGCTCGGTGCGGCGGCCATTAATCGA
>CAZDHN010000136.1:0-11431 GCA_964505115.1 uncultured Planctomycetaceae bacterium | reverse complement strand
ATTGACGTAACCGTGTTGGTACACGACAATCAGGTCTATGGGTTGACCAAAGGACAGGCCAGCCCCACCTCGGAACGTGGATTTGTCACCAAGGCCCAGCCGACCGGCGTGGAAGCCGAACCGTTCAATCCGGTCGCCGTGGCCGTCGCCATGCGGGCGGGCTTCGTTGCTCGCGGTTTTTCGGGCATGACCGATCATCTTTCCGAGCTAATCGTCAAGGCTATCGCGCATAAGGGCTTCTCTCTGATCGATATACTGCAACCTTGCGTCACGTTCAATAAGGTCAACACCTTCGCCTGGTACAAGCAACGCTGCCACGAGTTGCCCGAGGAACACGACCCGACCGACTGGAACGCGGCAATGCAGACGGCCGCCGAGTGGGGCGATAATATACCGGTTGGCCTGATTTACAGGAACGACAGACCGGCGTTGGGCGAGCGGTTCGCCGCAAATCACTGGAGGCGGAAGGAAATCGCGTCACGAACGGCCGAAATACTCCAGGAGAAGATGGATAGCTATCTGTAAGAATGGACACCATTATTGACCCTTGCATAGTCAATGATCGAGGGCGAAGCCCGGTTCCCCGGCGCAACCCCCCTTGATTCGCGCATTGACTATGCAAAGATCATTAGGAACATTGACGTACGGAATCACAAACCATGATGCAAGCTTCAAATACTGTAGCGTTGCGAGACAAGCTCTATTGGGTCGGGCATGTAGACTGGACAATTCGGGACTTTCACGGCTACGAGACCGCTCGCGGCGTCACGTATAACTCCTATCTTGTTCAAGACGAGCAGACCGCGCTGATCGACACGGTCAAGGCCCCCTTCGCCGAGCGCTTGCTCGATAAGATCGCAGCCCTCGTGAAACCCGGCGATATCGACTACGTCGTCTGCAACCACGCCGAACCCGACCATGCCGGCTCGCTGCCGAAGGTCATGGAGGCTCTGCCAAATGCCACGCTGGTATGCAATAGGAAGTGTGCCGCGACGCTGGGCAAGTACGTCGACACTTCGGCCTGGCGGATACAAATCGTTAGCAGCGGCGATACGCTGTCGCTTGGCAAGCGTACTCTGACATTCATCGACACGCCCATGCTGCATTGGCCCGAGTCGATGTTCACCTACCTGCCCGAGGAGAAACTGCTCTTCTCGATGGACGCCTTCGGGCAGCACTACGCTTCGTCCGGACGGTTCGACGATCAGGTGCCGCTGGCCACGGTCATGGATGAAGCCAGAACCTACTACGCTAATATCGTGATGCCCTTCGGAAAGCAGGTTGCCCGGGCCTTGGGGCAGGCGGCCGAGTTGGATATTGAGATGATCGCGCCCAGCCACGGCATAATCTGGCGAACGCATGCGGCCGAGATATTGAAGGCCTACGCCGACTGGTCCGTCTGCCGTCCCAAGGCCAAGGTGCTGGTTATCTACGACACAATGTGGGAATCGACCGCGCGGATGGCCGAGGCGATCCACGAGGGCGCTTCGCAGCCGGGTGTCGAGGCCGTTCTGACGCACATCCGCCGCTCGAACCTGACGACCATCGCAACCGAAGTGCTCGACACGGCCTGCGTGGCCTTC
Source organism: uncultured Planctomycetaceae bacterium (assembly GCA_964505115.1). Lineage (GTDB taxonomy): Bacteria > Planctomycetota > Planctomycetia > Pirellulales > Thermoguttaceae > CAZDHN01. Next base: position 9,848 of record CAZDHN010000136.1, on the reverse strand, counting down.
GGCTCGGCAACGCTCAACCGGGGCATGATGCCGATGGCCGGCGCCGTGTTAACGTACCTGAGGGGCTTGCGGCCCGTCGGCAAAGCCGGCTTCGCCTTCGGTTCGTACGGTTGGGGCAAGGGTGCCACGGAGGCCGTCGGCGATTGTATGGAGGAGTTGGGTTGGCAGGTCCTGCGCGAGCCGCTGAAGGCCCAATATCGGCCCACGCCGGAAGTGCTTGACGAATGTCGCCAGGCCGGCCGAATGCTGGCCGAAGAAGCCCTACGGCGAGCCGAGGCGGCCTGTTGACAATCTGGGATTGACATGTTGAAATCCACCCCAAGATGGTTCCGGTTTTGTTGCGCGTCGCGTGATTACATGAGGCCCAACGGGCCGCGCTATCATAGCCCGGGGCGCAGCCCCGGGACTGCGACGGAACAACCAATCCGGAAGGCCCAACGGGCCGCGCTAAAGCGGTTAGCGCGCCCCGTTGGGGCTTGCGGCGCGGTGACGGTTAAGTACCCAGGGCTGCGCCCTGGGCTATGATAGCGCGGCCCGTAGGGCCTAAAATTGCGGAACAAAGACCGGAGTACAGGAGAATCGACATGCAGAGATACGTTTGCGACGCGTGTGGTTGGGTTTATGATCCAGCGGTTGGAGTGCCGGACGAGGGCATCGAGCCCGGCATACCCTTTGAGGACCTCCCCGACGACTTCGAGTGCCCCGAGTGCGGCGTGGGAAAGGAAGATTTCTCGCCCGAAGAATAAATGCCACGGCCCGGCGTGACAGCCGGTCCCCTCTCCCAAAGGGAGAGGGGAGTCTTTCCGCAATAGGAACCAACCGTACAAGTTGCGCGCACGGAACGCGCATCTTGCGACTGTCGACACTAGAACGCCTAACCCCCAAATGACTAATGGAACTCGATCCGCTTCTGCTCTCGCGTTTGCAGTTCGCCTTGACCATTGGGTTTCATTTCCTCTTTCCGCCGCTGACAATCGGCCTGGCATGGCTGTTGGTGATTATCGAATGGCGAGGCTGGCGGCGCGGCGACGACGACTACGTCCGGGCCGGCAAGTTCTTCGGCAAGATACTCGGCCTCACCTTTGCCGTGGGCGTGGCAACCGGAATTGTCATGGAGTTCCAGTTCGGCACCAACTGGGCCGAATACTCCAAATTCGTGGGCGATATCTTTGGCGCTCCGCTGGCCGCCGAAGCAATTTTCGCCTTCTTCCTCGAATCGACCTTCCTGGGACTCTATCTGTTCGGACGCCAGCGGGTTTCCGCGGCCGTGCATTGGTTCGCCGTGCTTATGGTGGCCGTCGGAGCGACCATATCGGCTTTCTGGATAATCGTGGCCAACTCCTGGCAGCAGACACCGGCCGGATTCGTCGTTCAAAACGGCCGGGCCGAACTCACCAGTTTCGCCGCCGCCGTGTTCAACCCGTCCACCATCGACCGATTCCTGCACACCATGACCGCCTGCCTGCAATCGGGCGCGTTTCTCGCGGCCGGCATTGCGGCCTATCTGGTGCTTCGCGACAAGCAGAAGCCGGCGGCGCTGAAGGTTCTCAAGCTTTCTTTGGTATTCGGGCTGGTGGCGTCGCTGGCAACGCTGTTCCCCACCGGACACCACCACGCTCAGCAGGTTGCCCGCACTCAGCCCGAAAAACTTGCAACCATCGAAGGACTAATCCACGGCCGCGAAAATGCCCCGCTACTGGTTTTTGGAATTCCCTCCGACTCGCCGCCACGAATGCACTACGCCGTGGAAGTGCCCGGCCTGCTGAGTTATCTGGTTCACGGCGACATGAAAACTTTCGTGCCTGGCATAGTGGACCTGCGTGAAGACAATCGGCCCACGCCGCCGTTTCTCTTAACGTTCGCTGCTTTTCATATGATGGTCGCCTTGGGCTCGGCCTTTATCGCGCAGATGGGTTTTGGCGTCCTGCTATTAGTGTGCGGGAAGCTGGAGCAATACAGGTGGTATCTGTGGATACTGCTCTGGACAATCCCCCTGCCGCTGTTGACATGCCAACTCGGATGGATCGTGGCCGAGGTAGGCCGGCAACCCTGGGTAGTCTACCGCGTGCTCAAAACGGCCGACGCCTTTTCGACCAACGTGAGTGGCGCGGAGATACTCTTCTCGATGATCACCTTCGGCTTGATCTACCTGGCACTGGGCGCGCTTTACCTATTCATAATGATTAAGAAGGTCAGACAGGGACCCTAGCCACGACAACTTCCGTTTAGCCGGCGGGCTTGCCGTGAACGATTACGGAGACACATTAGCCATGGACCTGAACACAATCTGGTTTCTGCTGATCGGGGTTCTGTTGACCGGCTACGCCGTTCTGGACGGCTTCGATCTGGGCGCGGGCGTGCTGCATCTGTTCGCCCGAGACGAGCGTCAACGCCGCATCAATCTGGCCGCTATCGGCCCGGTCTGGGACGGGAACGAAGTTTGGCTGCTGACCGCCGGCGGCGCCATGTTCGCCGCCTTCCCGATCGTCTATGCCACGGTCTTTAGCGGCTTCTACCTGGCCTTCATGCTCCTGCTGTTCGCGCTGATCTTCCGGGCCGTTTCCATCGAGTTCCGCGGCCAGGTTGATAGCCCCGTCTGGCGAAGGGTCTGGGACTGGGCCTTCGGGCTGGGGAGCCTGCTGCCGGCCATTCTCTTTGGCGTGGCCGTCGGCAACGTAATGCGCGGCCTGCCAATCGACGCCGAGGGGGCCCTGAACGTCCCGTTTCTCGCACTGTTGAATCCCTACGCGATTCTGACCGGCTTGCTCAGCCTGGCGATGTTCACAATGCACGGGGCCGGCTTCCTCGCGGCCAGAACCGAGGGCGAGTTGCGGGAGCGGATGGCCAAATGGATGACCGGGGCCTGGGCAGCCTTCGTCGTACTATATATACTGACTACGCTGGCGACGTTCTTCGTCGCGCCGTTCCTGCTGGAAGGCGTTATGGCCAATCCAATCCTCTGGATTCTGCTCTTATTGCTGTTGGCGGCCATACTATACCTGCCCGTCGCCGTTCGGGCCAAAATGTTCCTGCGCGGGTTCCTGGCCTCCTCGGCGGCGATCGGCTCGTTGATCGGCCTGATGGGCTTGAGCCTATATCCACGAATGGTGCCTTCGAGCATCGACCTGGCCAACAGCCTGACAATCCATAACGCCTCGTCCACCCCCCGAACGCTCACCGTCATGCTCGTCATCGCGCTACTGGGCATGCCGGTGGTGATCGCATACACTGCGTTTATCTATAAGGTGTTCATGGGTAAGATTATCGTTGAGGAGGAGTCCTACTAACAGCCGTTGAAAAAGGGTGCCACTGCTGGCTTGTCCAGCAGTGTGAAGCACAAATCCCGCGGACGCACTGCTGGGCAAGCCGGCAGTGGCACCCCAATCGCCGCCCCACGGCGGGCTTGCGATCAGACCGAAATCCAATCGTCACTTTTTCCAAGAAGGAGGGGACTGTCATGAATGTGAGTAAGTGTCTTTGGTTGATGACATTGTGTCTGCTGGTAATGGTGCTTGCGGTGCCCCAGATGGGTTGCCAGCCGAGCGAGCCGGCGAAGCAGACCCCGAAGGCTGTCGACGAGCCTGCCGACAACCCGGCCGACGAGCCGGTCGACGAAACGGCCGAGAAGCCTGCCGCCGAACCGGAAAAACAAGCGGGCTTCGTTATCAAGCCACCGCTGGGGCTGCCGCCGGTGCCCGTGCCGGACGACAACCCGATGACGGCCGAGAAGGTCGCGCTGGGTAAGAAGCTCTACTTCGACAAGCGCTTGAGCAAGGACGGCACGATCTCCTGCGCCACCTGCCACGACCCCGAAATGGCCTGGGCCGAACACAGCCCGACCAGCAAGGGAATCAAGGGCCAGATGGGCGGAGCCAACTCGCCTACCGTCATCAACTCGGCATACGGCACCACGCAGTTTTGGGACGGCCGGGCCGCCAGCCTCGAGGAGCAGGCCCTGGGCCCGATCGAGAACCCCATCGAGATGGGCCACAAGCTCGAGGCAATGATCGCCGACCTGAGCAAAGTCGCCGACTACACCGAGGCCTTCCAAAAAGTCTTCGGCACCGGAGTCACCAAAGAAGGCATTGCCAAGGCCATCGCCGCCTTCGAGCGGACCGTGCTCAGCGGCAACTCGCCTTACGACAAATTCATGGCCGGCCAGAAGGACGCGATGAACGCCGCCCAGAGGCGTGGCTGGGAGCTGTTTAACGAGACGCACTGTTCGACCTGCCATTCGCCGCCCGTCTACAGTAGCTACCGCTTTTACAATGCCGGGGTGGGCATGGACAAGGACCCGCCCGACAAGGGCCGCCAGGCCGTTACCAAAAAGGAAAGCGATCTGGGTAAGTTTCGCACGCCCATGCTGCGCGACGTGGCTAACACGGGTCCCTACTTCCACGACGGCAGCGTTGAAAAGCTCGAAGACGCGGTTGCCCTGATGGCCGGCGGCGGCAAGGACAACCCGAACCTGTCGAGCATGATGAAGGCCGTGCGCGAGGCCAAACTGACGGAGGAGAACCAGAAGGACATAGTCGAGTTCCTCAAGGCCCTTTCCGGCGAATTTCCTGGAAAGGACGGCTAGTAGCCCGACCGAAAAGACCGGCGCCGGTGATTTGTGTGCCGGGCAAGCCGGCAGTGGCACCCTTTGTGTGACGAGCCACCGGAAGTCGAAATGCCGGTCGGGGTGGTGGCAATATCGCCACCCCGGCCGCCGTTGACAACATTGGCACCCTACGGCAACCCAGGAGGGCGGTGAGGCATGTCTCGCTACCAGTGTTCCGTTTGCGGTTACGTCCATGACGAACAGAAGGAAGGTCGCAAATGGAGCGACCTGCCGGTCGACTGGACCTGTCCCGTATGCGGCTCGGGAAAATCGGCTTTCTTTGCGATGGACGGTGAGGCGGGCGAATCTACCACGTCCACCAGCGTGCTGCCGGCGCGGATCGTCACTCAGCACCGCATCTTCGGCTACGTCTACCTGACACTATACCTCTTCTTCATCGTCCAGATGGTGCCGCGACTCTGGCAGTACCAGATCGAGTTCCCGGCCAGAACCGTGGTTCACTTGTCGCTGGGCATGGCAATCGGTGCCATCCTTCTGGTGAAGATCGGCATCGTGCGCTACTTTCGGCGGTTGGATGCCACACTGGTGCCGCTCCTGGGAACCGCGCTTTTCGTCAGCACCGTGGTCTTGATCGGCATATCGGTGCCGCCGGCGCTGCGCGAAGCGATTATGGCCCGAACGGCGATGGCCGGAAGCGCCTTCGAGGCCGAAAACCTGGCTCGGGTCGAAACACTATTGGCCGAAGCGGGCATCGACGACGAAGCCCAGCGCCGCCAACTGGCCTCGCCCGAGTCGCTTCTGGCCGGACGCGAAGTGCTCCGCGGGGTGTGCGTCGAGTGCCACGACCTGAGGACCGTTCTGGCCCGGCCACGCACGCCGGAGGCCTGGCGACTTACCGTCAAACGCATGGCCGATCGCACCACGCTGGACAACGCTATCGATGAAGATAGGCAACAACAGGTGACGGCCTACTTGATCGCCATTTCACCTCGGTTGCAGCAGTCAACGCACGAGATGCGCAAGGAGCAGAAGCGCCGGCAGGCGTCGCAACGTGCTGCCCAGGAGGTGAGCGGCGCATTGCCAACCGGGCAGGCCCCCGCCTACGACCCGGACCGAGCGGCGAAGCTGTTCCAGAAGAAGTGTTCACAGTGCCACAAGACGACACTGGTGGAAAGCGTGCCGCCGAAGTCGGAGGCCGAAGCCCGATCGCTGGTCGCTCGCATGGTCGAGGAAGGGCTCTCGGCCAACGAAGCCGAGTTAGCCGAGATCATTCGTTATCTGGTGGCCACCCACGCAGCGGGAGCGAAGTAGGGCCATGGATCCCGCAACCAACGCTGTAATCGGGCTGTGCTTCTTGTCGTCGGCGGTCGTGGCGACGTTTCTGATGTATTACCTGCAAGGTCGCCCAGCCAAGCCCAAGCCGGATGGAGCGTCGCAAGCGTCCGAAAGCCCTCCCGAGTCTCCCCGAGATTCCTCCCCTCTCCCTTTGGGAGAGGGGCCGGGGGTGAGGGCCTCGCAGGCCGCGCTGCAACAAGCCTCCGACGTCCCCGCGCCATCCGGCAACGTCAAATGGCATAAGGTGGCCGATCTGGACGAGCTTGCCGAGGGACAGGTGAAGTCGGCCAAGGCGGGCGCCAAGGCGATTGCACTCACTCTTAACCGGGGCAAGTACGGCGCCGTGGACGCCAAGTGCCCGCACCAAGGAGGGCCCTTGGATCAGGGGACGATCGAGAACGGTTTTCTTCGTTGCCCCTGGCACGGACAGGACTTCAACCCGCTTACGGGTGAGTCGGCCGACCCGCGACATAAGTCGGTGCCCGCCCACGAAGTGCGGGCCCGCGATGACGGCATCTACGTGGCGGTGGAAGAAGCAGCCGCGCCGGCTGTCACCGTAAGCGACGTGATGGTGGAAACGATGCTCAATTGGGGCGTGAAGCACGTTTTCGGCATGGTCGGCCACTCGAATCTGGGTCTGGCAGAAGCCATGCGCAAGCAGGAGTCGGCGGGTCGGCTCAGCTTTTTCGGCATCCGCCACGAGGGAGCGGCTTCCTTCGCCTGTTCGGCCTACGCTAAGCTGACGGGCCGCCCGGCAGCTTGCCTGGCAATCGCCGGACCGGGCGCCACCAATCTACTTACCGGCCTTTGGGACGCCCACATGGACCGCGCCCCCGTGCTGGCCCTGACCGGCCAGGTGAACACGCAGGTGCTAGGGCCGGGCGCGTTCCAGGAGATCGATTTGGCTGCCGCCTTCCAGGCAGTGTCCGTCTGGAGTCAGACGGTGCTACCTGCCTCGAACCACGCCGAGTTGATGAGCCTGGCGCTGAAGCACGCCACGGTCGAGCGCGGCGTGGGGCACCTTATCTTCCCCAACGAGGTGCAGACGCTGCCCGCCAAACGGCCGACTGCCTCGGGTCCCCAGGGCCGGCTGGGGGACGTGGGAATTACTCCCGCCGGCGATTCGCTCGACAAGGCACTCGCGCTGATCGGCCGGTCCAAGCGGCCGGCTATAATCGTGGGCTACGGCGCGCGGCAGTCGATGGGTCGGGTGATCGCGCTTGCCGAGCGGCTCGGCGCGCCCGTGCTAACAACCTTCAAGGGCAAGGGGCAGATACCCGACGATCACCCCCTGGCCGCCGGCGTGCTGGGCCGTAGCGGCACGCCGGTGGCCAGTTGGTTCATGAACGAGGCCGACCTGCTGATCGTCTTCGGCGCGTCCTTCTCGGATCACACGGGCATCGACCGCGACAAGCCGATCATCCAGGTCGATTTCGAGCGCATGGCCCTGGCCAAGTTCCACCCTGTCACCGTGCCCGTTTGGGGCGAAATCGCCATTACGGCCGGGCTGTTCAGCGAAGGGCTACCCGACGGGCTGGCGACGGTCGACGCTCGGGTGGAGTTGGCTAAGCGTTGGGCGCTGTGGCGGACAGAGAAAGAACGGCGCGCCGCCGAGCAGCGCGGCAAGGGCATCAACTCGGCCAACATATTTGCCTCACTCTCGCGGCAAGCACCGGCCAACGCAGTCCTGGCCGTCGACGTGGGCGACAACGCCTACGCCTTCGGACGCTACTTCGAATGTCGCAATCAGACGGTTCTGTTGTCGGGTTACCTGGGCTCGATAGGCTTCGCCTTCCCCGCCGCCATGGGCGCCTGGGCCGCCGCGCCAAACCGGCCGATCGTCTCGATCAGCGGCGACGGCGGGCTGGGGCAATACCTGGGCGAATTCACCACGGCCGTCAAGTATAAGATGAACATCACGCACATCCTGCTTAACAACGACGAGTTGGGCAAGATATCCAAGGAGCAACGAAGCGGTTTCTGGCCCGTCTGGCAGACGTCGCTAGTTAACCCAAACTTTGCCGAGTACGCCAGGCTTTGCGGCGGGCACGGCGCGAGAGTCACTAGTCGGAAGGAGTTGGACGAGGCCATCGCCGCCGCCGTTGCCTACCCTGGCCCGGCTCTGGTCGACGTTCTATCCGACCCCGAGTTGATCTAACAGCATTGCTGTCTGGCCGCAAGCGGCACAACGAGACGGAGACAACCCATGACTCCCTGGATGAACTCGATCCTGGGCCTGATTTTCCTGGCCTTCGGTGGCGTGGCCTGCGTGCTGATGTACTACCTTCGTGGCCGCTCGGTCGAGAAGGCCGTACCGCCATCGGAACCGGGAGAGGAAGCCTGGCACAGGGCTGCCGACGAACTGGAAACGCAGATGGCCGCCATCCACCAGATGGCCGAGACGGGCGAGTCGATCACCGAGCCGATGAGCACCACCAAGCGTGGGCTTGGTTGGGACGACATACTCATTAAGGGCGCCCAACTCGCCCGGCTTCCGCTAAACGAGGACGAGCCGGTCCGCACCGAGACGGTCATCGGCCCCAAGGCGAAGCATCCGCTGGTAATCGCCGCGCCGATTTACATTACGCATATGTCGTTCGGCGCCTTGTCCAGGGAAGCCAAGCTGGCCCTGGCCAAAGGGAGCGCCGCAGTGAAGACGGCCATGTGTTCCGGCGAGGGCGGCGTGTTGCCCGAGTCGCTCGAATCGGCCTACAAGTACATCTTCGAGTACGTACCCAACCGCTATAGCGTGACCAAGGAGATATTGCAGCGGGTCGACGCCATCGAGATTAAGTTCGGCCAATCGGCCAAGCCTGGGATGGGTGGGCATCTGCCGGGCGACAAGGTGACCGCCGAGATCGCCGCCATTCGAGGACGGCCCCAAGGGGTCGACGTCATTAGCCCCGCCCACTTCGACGACATCCGCGATCGAGACGAGTTGAAGGCCAAGGTCGACTGGCTGCGGGCCGAGTCGGGCGGCAAGCCGATCGGTATTAAGATCGCCGCCGGCAACATGGCGGCCGACCTCGAGTTGATCCTTCATGCCGGGCCGGATTTCGTTACCGTGGACGGCCGACCCGGCGCCACCGGCGCCGCGCCCAAGCTGGTCAAGGACGCCACCTCGATCCCCACCCTCTTCGCGCTTGCTCGCGCCAGAGAGTTTTTCGATCAACGAGGCGCCGAGGGCGTCTCGCTCGTGATTACCGGCGGGTTGCGGGTCTCGTCCGACTTCGCCAAGGCCCTGGCACTGGGCGCCGACGCGGTGGCAATCGGCAGCGCGGCGCTGATGGCCTGCGGCTGCCAGCAGTACCGCATCTGCAACACGGGCAGATGTCCGGCGGGCATCACCTCGCAGGACCCCGAACTGAGAACCCGACTGAACGTAGAAAAATCGGCCACTCGGGTGGAGAACTATTTACGGGTTTCGATCAGGGAGCTAGAGGCCTTCGCCCGGCTAACCGGCCACGACGACGTGCATAAGCTGTGCGTGGAAGACCTCTGTACAACGAGTTCGGAAATCTCAACTTACACCAGCATAGAGCACGTATAGCTTGTCCGCATACCTGGAGGACATCCGATGCGATTGGTTCCGACGGTAGTAGTGCGCTCGGTTCTGGCGATGGCCGCTCTGTTAATCACGGCTAATACGCTATCCGCCGCCGCGCCGAGTTCGGGATGTCTCCAGTGCCACCAGGGGATCGAGCCGATTCGGCAAGACAAATCGGAAATGATGCAGGAGATATTCGCGATTGGCGGCTCGAAGGGCGATCCGGCCGGATGCGTTGTCTGCCATGGCGGCGATCCAACTGCCAAAGAGAAAGAGCCGGCCCATGGTAAGGGCAAAGGGGTGGTCCATAAGCAAGGAGAGACGGCCCAAGGCCCGAATAAAAGGGCGTTCTATCCCGACCCGGGCAGCCCCTGGATCAACCGGAAGACCTGCGGCCTATGT
>CAZDHN010000135.1:0-11548 GCA_964505115.1 uncultured Planctomycetaceae bacterium | reverse complement strand
CAAGCAGGATGACGAGTACCACGGGTCGCGGCCGCTGGCCGCGCGGGACAACTGGCTCGTGGGACGCTAGTGGTATCTGGAAGCCGAGAACATGGTCGACACGAAAGGCTGCTCGATGAGGCGCAAGGCCCCGCTCATCTTCCGCTCCAGCTCGCCGATGTGCTTGATGAACTATGCCGACGCGTTGGAGAAGGACGGCACCTACGGCGAGGTCGCCAAGCGCGCCTGGAAGAACGCCGCCCGAGCTTGGAAGGAGTACGGCGACCTCGATATCCCCACCAGCTTCGGCGTCTCCATCCGGCTTAACGAGCAGGAAATGCTCGAGAAGCGCGGCAAGGAACTGGCCGCCAAGCTCAATGCCCTCTCGCCCGGCCTGCGCGAGAAGATTATCCAAGAGCGACGCGCTTCCCTGACCGACAAGCAACGGGAAGCATTCGATACGCCGCCAATCAAACGAACCGCCAAACAGCACGAACTGGCCAGCGAAGCCGGCCAGAAGCTGAAAGTCACGCACGCGGATGTCGCCGAGCGAGTGGAAGGCGCCTTTCAGCAAAAGGCCCTGCAACTGGCCAAGCAGGCCACGGAGGCCGAACGGAAGGCCGGCTACATTAACCGCTACCGCCAGACTGTCGCCTTTGGGAATTGGCGATTGCGAGCGGACGTGGAACAGACCGAAGAGGCCGTCGCCGCGAGAAAGTACATTTTCCAAGGCGAACGGGCTTTTGCCGATACCGACCTGCAGACCGCCCGGGAAAACTACGACCTCGGCCTGGCCGCCTGGCGCAAACTGCTCGACAAGTTCCCCAGCCTTGTCCAAGACAAGGACAACGGTGAAGATTTGATGCTGGTGATCGATCAGTACCGCGAACTGCTGGGGAAACTCGACGACAAGATGCCCGAGCCGTTCATCCTTCAGGACATCATCGATTTGCACCAGCAGACCTACCGGCAGTCGCGGTAGCGGACAGGAACTCCGCTGGGTGGGCGGATTGCCGTGTGTGCTTGTCGGGAGAGTCCCGCGGGGAGAGCTTCAACCGGCATGGTATCCGGGGCGCGTGTAAGGAATAGGGCGGGGACAGCAACCCGAGCTCGCGTTGGTAACGTTCCTTACCCCGCAAGCTCAGGCTATGCCCCGCTGTCCCGCCCCGATGACTACCTTGCGGCCGTCGCCGATTGAATGCGCGTGTTATCGATTTCATTTCCGTGCAAAGAGAACGCCTTGCCGTTGAATAGGTGCCGCAGACTGTTGCCGACGGCCTGGCCGTGCATTTGAATGGTTCGGCAGGATTCCAGCATCGAGGTCGCCACGGCGGCCAACCGCATTTCTTCGCCTCGAACGGCCTCGCTCAGATAATCCACCATGTTGCGACAGAGCCGCGAGATGATTGGAAATCCCGCGCGGTCGGCTGCCTCTTCCTGCTCGCGAAGCATGCGCAACACGCTGTCGGTATCGATTCCTTCCGCCCAGCGAATTGCCGCCAGATCGCTAATTGCATGCCCCATTCTTCGCTGTGTCTCACAAGCATACTGGCTCCTGGAAGCCGTCATGTTCGCCTCAATCACGACGCTGTACCCCAATCGGAAAAGACCACTGAAACGCTATTGATTCACCAACTGTCCGCGACTACCTAATCGTCACTTTACCACCCAAACCTGTGGGAAAACCAACCAAATTTGGGTAGCTACCACGTTTCCGGCGAGAACAGACGGGAAACACCACGTTTTATGGCCATAAAATGGCGGGAAAATTCGACGCATGCACCCAGCGATATCCGTCTGGCGGGGGGCAATGATATCGTCAAGCCAGCATGGGCTGAGATGTCTTCGCCTTCCGCTCGGCGTTGGATCTGCCCGCCAAAGGCAGGCGGATGATAAAGGTGGTCCCCCGGCCGGGCTGGGTCTCGAAGGTGATCGTGCCACCATGCTTGTCGGTCACGATGGAATGGGCAATCGACAGCCCCTGGCCGGAGCCCTTGCCCACCTCTTTGGTCGTGAAGAAGGGATCGAAGACCTTCGACTGACATTCCTCGGGGATACCGGCGCCGGTATCTTGCACGCTTATTTCAACGTGATCGCCGTCGCGCCGAGTACGCACGGTAATCCGGCCGCTCGGCTGCCCAGCCTCCTTGACTACGTCGCCGATGGCCTGCGCCGCGTTGACCACCACGTTGAGAATGACTTGATTGAGGTCCCCTGGCAAACAGGGGACGGGAGGCAGGTCGGGATCCAGATCGGTAACCAACTCGGCGACGTATTTCCACTCGTTCCGAGAGATCGTCAGAGTATTCTCGATGGCGTGGTTTAGATCGATGGCCTGTTTTTGCGCGCCGCCGGGATGCGAGAACTCCTTCATCGCGCGGACGATGCCGGCTACCCGGCCAACTCCCTCAAGCGATTGGCTGATCGCCAGGGGGATTTCCTCTTTCAGGTAGTCGATGTCGGCCTTATGGAGTGCCGATTCCACCTCATTGAGCCCCCGCTCGTTTATGCGGCCGTTCTTCGCCGCCCGTAACAGCCGGTCGACCGCTTCGAGCACTATTTCGAGATCGGAGAAAGCATCCTGCAGGAAGCGCGTATTGTCGCCAATATACTGCGTGGGCGTGTTGATTTCGTGAGCGATTCCGGCGGCCAGATGACCGATCGCTTCGAGTTTCTGGGCCTGTGCCAACTCCCTTTCCAGCAGCTTGCGCTCGCTGATGTCGACGCACACTTCCGCGTAGAGCCACTTCCCCTGCTCGTCCTGAAAGGGGATGGCGGTGCCTTGCATGGGACGATTACCCTCCTTGGGCAACACCCCTTCGGAGACGGCCACCGCCTTTGTCTCCATTGCCTTGCGCAGCGCGCAGTCGGCACACGGTTCCGTTTGATCCCGAAAGTACTCGTGGCACGTCTTGCCGGCAAGATCGCCGTAGTGCTCCCGCCAGTGCGGATCGACGTAGACGAGTTTGAAGTCCGAATCGACGATCACCAGCCCGGTCTTCGTGGCGCCCAGGATGAACTCGATTCGCTGCTTCGCGACCGTGGTCTCCGCCTCCGCTCGCATTCGATAGGCGATCTCCGCGCGTAGCTGCCGGTTCATTCTGGCGATGGTGTCGTGGCTGCTCTTGACTCGTATTGCGGAGCGTAGTCGGGCGGCAAGGATCTCATCGCTAAACGGCTTCACGACGTAATCGTCGGCGCCGGCGTCCAGTCCGGCGACAATATCATCATCACGATCCTTGCCCGTAACCAGGATGACGGGGATTGCCGCGAGCCGCGGGTCCGCCTTGAGTCGCCGACAGACTTCGAGGCCGTCGAGTTCGGGCATGGCGATATCGAGTAGTACCACGTCGGGCCGCTCGGCCGCGGCAACTTCGAGCGCCTGGCGGCCATTATGAGCCACCAAGACATCGTAGCCTTGGTGCGAGAGACTGCAGGCCAATAGCCTGACGATATCCACCGCATCATCGGCAATCAGTACCTTTACCATTACCGGTTCCTTCTTGAAGTGTCCGTGACAGTACGGCCATTCGGGGTTGGAATATTACAAACTGAATTCCCTCGAAGCATGGTAACTCACTCTTTCCAGGAGCTTGCTCCGATCGATCGGTTTGACCACGTAATCGTCGCAGCCCGCGTCGAGGCATTTCTGCCGATCATCCTTCATGGCATGCGCGGTCAAGGCGATGATTGGGCCGGCATAGCCGGCCTTTCGCAGATACCGCGCGGCTTCGTAGCCGTTCATGACTGGCATTTGCATGTCCATCAGGATCACGTCGAACGCTTCCGGCCGGTCACTCGGCACGTGCTCTTCGTGGGAGAGTCCGGCCAACGCCTCGTCGCAGGCCATTTTGCCGTTGTCGACCACGACAACCTGGGCTCCGGCCTTGCGCAGGACCAGCGAAATCAACCGCTGATTGTCGACGCCGTCCTCGGCCAGCAGGACGTGGCAGTCGAGTTTGGGTAGAGGGCCCGCGGAACGCTCCGGGCCCTTGCCGGGTTTGGGCGCCGCTTCGGCCGGGCTATCCAGCATTGGCACGCCGTCGAGCGGACCGGTATCGACCGTCGCGCAAAACGTGCTGCCTTTGCCACGAATGCTGGTGACCGTGATATCGCCACCGAGCGCGGCGGCCAGACGCTTGCTGATGGCCAGCCCCAGTCCGCTACCGCCATATTCCCGACTGGTAGACATATCGCCCTGCACGAACGGCTGGAAGAGCCGCCCGATCTCCTGCTCGGTCATCCCCCTGCCAGTGTCGATCACGGAGAACATCAACCGCGGCGGCTCGCCCGCTTGTTGAACCAGGCGAGTTGTCAAGCGAATGCTTCCGGTTTCGGTGAACTTGATCGCGTTACCCAGCAGATTCACGAGAATTTGCCTCAGCCGGGTCGGGTCGGAGCGGATTGCGGCGGGAATTGGCCCCCGAAAATCGACTTCGAGCGGCAGGTGCTTCGCATCGGAGCGCACTCGCATGAGCGAGGCAACGTCGGCCACGATGCCGGTTGGCGCGCAGTCGATGAATTCCATCTCGAGTTTGTGGGCCTCGATTTTTGAGAGGTCGAGAATGTCGTTGATAATCCCGAGAAGGTTCTGGGAGTTGCGCTTGATCGTGTTGGCCGCTTCAATATCCTGCTGTTTGTCGACACTATCCAACAGAACATCGGCGAACCCCAGGATGGCCGTCAGGGGCGTGCGAATCTCGTGACTCATGTTGGCCAGGAACTGGCTCTTGGCCTCGGTGGCCGCCTCGGCCGCCTCGTTGGAGGCGGCCAAGGACTTGTTGGCCGATTCCAGGGCGGCGCTGTATCCCAGCAATTCCTGCTCGATCCGCTTCCGCTCGGTGATGTCGCGAATGACCGCGATGGCGTGCCACTCGTTGTTCAGCATCACGGACGACAACGACATTTCGACCGGCAGTTCTTCGCCGCTTTTGTTGATTCCGTGGAGCTCCAGGACTTTTCCCATGGCGGGCCCCATACCCGTTCTCACGAATTCCGGAAAATGCTCTCTTTGGGCTCCGTGATATCGCGCGGGAGCCAGCAATGCATGAAGGTCACGGCCGAGTGCTTCTTGATGGGAGTATCCGAATATTCTGGCGGCGGCCTCGTTCCAGAAGGAGATTCTTCCTTGCGAGTCCATCATTACGATGGCATCCTGGGTAGCGCCCGTCATCTTGCGGAACCGCTCCTCGCTTTGCCTCAGTTGGCTGGTCCGCTGCTGGATGAGTTCTTCAATTCGCTCTTTCCGGCCCGTGCCGACGAACACGAGCGCGGCCAGTAATTGCGTGAGAATCAGCCCGCTGGCCAGCATTTCCCAGGAACGCCACGTTCGTCGTGCCGCAAGAAACATTGGCACGGGCGTGCATTGCGACGACCAGCGGCGTCCGGCCACATCGAGTTCCGCCACGTGCGTCCACTCGGGTTTTGGATTGGCATCATGCCGAGGTGGCGCGTCGCCCGCCAAACGCGACGAATAGTGGCAAAGGAAGCGTTGCCCCTGGGCAGCCGATTCGTCCAAAATGGTAACGTCGACACCCCGTGGATCCATGGGAACCAGTCCGCTCTTGACGATGTTGATCATCCGGAAGACCCCCACCACGAATCCCGTCAGATTCTCTCGGCGACTCGTAACGGTGTCGCTGGGTAAGTCGCGCCGGTAGATCGGCAAGACGCCGGCGATGCCGAATCGTTCGGGTGTTTGCCCCGCTAGTGGAATTCGTCCGGTGGCCGTGAGTCTTCCGCTGTCGCATGCACGGCGAAGCGATTCGGTGTAGATGGGATCCGAGGCCAAATCGAAGCCCTGGCGATCTCGATGAGCGCGATGAGGCCCGGAAAGGTTGCGCGAGAAGTGGATTGGAAAGTATTGCTTGCGCCGCGCGGCCGGCACGATGTTCCCCTGCCCGGACCACTCGACAATCTGGAAATCGGCCATGCCCTCCCGTCTCGCGGCGGCCTCGAATTCCTCACGATCCGCGGCCATAACCCTGGGGACCCACTGCAATACTTCCGCGCCGGATTCATTCATGACGTTGGAAGCAACGAATATCCGAAATTCTTCGCGGCTGACCTCTTCCGAAGCGTCGTACAAAGCGCCGAGTGCATGTACGGAGTTTAGTCTCGTTCGGACGTTATGGCCGATAATCGACGATCGGTCCGCCGACGCCTCGTGGAAATCGACCTCGATTCGGCGAGTTTCCCAATTGCGCATCAGGCCGAACAGCAGGAACGACATGGCCACGCCGATAGAGACGGTCAGCGCCAGCGGCAAGTAGCGCTTCGGCCACGCGCTTTTTCGCGGAGCGCGGTCAGCAAGGGAATCGTTCATTACTGCCTCTGGTTTGAATTGCGGGGCCCGTCTTCCAACGCTTGCCGTTACTGTTCCGCGTCGGCAAACACAGGCGTCTTTTTGTCTTGCTCGGCGGGCGAGATGTCGGAGACGATGCCGGGCCCTTCGACGCGGAAGTGATTCAGCAACTTGGCAATCAGCCGCTGCGCTTCGGCCGCCGCATTGAGAGCGTCGTCGGCCAACCTCCTGGCCTTGGGGTCAAGGATGTCCTGGTATTGCTCCTCGATAGACTGGAAGGAACTTAGGATGTTTTTCAGCGGTGCCTGAAGGTCCTTGCAAACGATACGCATGAGAATCTCCAGTTCCCGATTGAATTGCTCCAGTGCCTTGGATTGCCGCTTTGTGTCTTCGATCACTCGGAGATTCGCCTTGGACTGGCCACTGTGTTCCAGCGCCTTGCGGATGGCGACGGCCAATTGGAGTTCGTCGCAGGGCTTGGTGAGGAACTGGTAAACGGCGCCTTCGTTGATGGCACGAATTGCATTCGAGATGTTAGCGTGGCCGGTGAGCATGATTCGCATCACGCCGACATAGTGTTTCGCCACCCAGGAGAGCAGATCGGTTCCCGAGATGCCGGGCATTTTGTCGTCGACCACGATGACGTCGACATCGTGTGTCTTCAGCGCCATCATGGCCTCTTCGCCGGATCGGGCCGTATAGAGCTTGTACGGTTGTTGCCGAAGCGCTCGCGATAACCCGAACAGAATCCGCTCGTCGTCGTCCACTAGCAACACGGTATTTTCCACGGTACTCGCCTTTCGTTTCATGTAATGCTCACCGGCCGGTTTGTATCGGTGGCAACAAATATCTTGATCGGTAGGATTAGCCCAACGTTTGACGCATAGTTTTCCAATCTTGCTCGCATCGACGAAGTCACCTCTTGGCCGCTGTTACACAGCAGCATGCCGCCGACCGCCCTGACGTCGTCGGCCAAGATCGCGCCGTTCGAGAGTTCAGCGACCCCGACGTGCCCCACGACATAAGCTCCGCTGACGTCCAGCACTTGCCTCAAGGCGGAGACCATTACCGGATCATACCAGCCTTGCCTGTCGCTGATTTTCGCCAGGGCCATCTCGCGGCTCATTCCCGTCGAGACGAGGTCGTCGAAGTCCAGAGCCACTTTCAGTATCCGGCTTCCCAGGGGGATCTCGTTGCCGCGCACGTCGTCCGGCGGAACGCCTTCGCCGTGATAGAGTTTCTCCTGATAGGCAATGATCTCGGCCACTTCTTCCAGTCGGGGAACGTTTGCGATCAGTTTCCGGCCCAAGTCCGGATGATTGCGTATCGTTTCCAACTCGCTTGGCGAGAGTTCCTGCTCCTGGTGGGCCTTGGCCAGGGTCTCCTCGGGAACGGCAACACAGCCGATCTGGCAGAGCATGGCCGCCATTTCGACCGGCCACGTCTTGTCGAGCCCGAGTTCGCCGCAGATTTGGGTTACCAGGCGATGCACGCGCGAGGCCCGGCCGAAAGCAGCCGGATTGACCAGGCCAAGCACGTCGGTCAGCACCTTGACGCTGCCGTGCAGTGTTCTGGAAAGGAGTTCGTGCTCGGAGGTGATCAACCGGTACTGAGCCACCCCCGCTTCCAATGCTTTGGCAAATGCCAGCGGCGGACAGGGCTTCGTCAAGAGGCTGAAGATGTGTCCGTCGTTCACCGCGTCCAGCGCCGTTTGCAGATCGGCCCTGCCGGTGAGCATCATGCGAACCGTGTCGGGAGCGAATTGCTTCACTCTCGTCAGCAGTTGAATCCCGTCCATTCCCGGCATTCGCATGTCGGCAACCACCACGGCGAACGGTCCCCGATCGACGACTGCCGCCAGCGCCTCCTCGCCTCCCAAGGCCAATTCGATCTGGAACTGCCTGGACAGGTGGCGCCTGTAGGCCTCCAGGATGTTGGCATCATCGTCGACACACAAGATGCGTTCAACCATTTTGGCCGTCCTCCCGGTTCAATCTTTCGTCATCTGCTCGTGGCATATTCCGTTTCCCAATACTGCTCCGTCCGCGGCACGACTTCGACGCTGTCGGCAAATCGTTCTTGAGCCGCTCGAATCGCCGGCAAGGCCGCGACAAACGCTTCGTACACCGTCGGCTCGAAATGGCTTCCCACCGCGTCGCGAATGATCTCCAGGGCCTTCCGCTGGGGATACGGCTCCTGGTTGGAACGGCACGAAGTCAGCACGTCGAACATGTCGGCAATAGCGACGATGCGCGATTCGGCGGGAATCTGCTCGCCGGCCAATCGCCGCGGGTATCCGGTGCCGTCCCACTTCTCGTGATGTGTCAAGGCGATCGACGCGGCCGTCTCCAGGAAGGGATTATCGAACCCTCTGGTGACGGAGCGGGAATCCGCCCCGCGCCATTCCTGGAATGCGGTTCTCACCTTGGAATCCTCGCGCAGAATCCTCGCGCCAATAACACAGTGCTCCTGCAACTTGGCCCCTTGTCCCGGCCCCAGCGCCCCGCGCTTCAAAAGAATGCTGTCCGGGATGCCGATCTTGCCGATGTCGTGCAACGGCGCGGCGAGAAACAGCGTCTCCACAAAACCGCGCTTGCGTCCCATTGCTTCGGCGATCAGTCGGCTGTTGCAGCCGACTCGAATCACGTGGTTGCCCGTCTCCGCCTCACGGTGCTCGGCCACCTTTGCCAGGCGCCAAATTATGTCGAGCCTGGAGTGAAAGAGTTCCTCGGTGCGTTCCTGTACCTTTCGCTCCAGCGAGTCGTTCGCCGCCTGGAGTTCATCCTGGTACGACTTGATTTGAACCGCGTTGCGGAGCCGAGCCAGCAAGTCCTCGGGTTCGACCGGCTTGTTCAACAGATCAGTGGCTCCCAGGTCCAGCGCCCGGCGCTTGAGCGTGTGATCCGCCAGCCCGGTCAGCATGACCACCGGAGTATTGGCCGTCCTTTCGAGCCGCGCCATCCGCTGGAGCAACTCCAGTCCGTTCAACCCCGGCATTTTGATATCGCAGACGACCGCGTCGAACTCCTTGGCCAACATCCGCTGCCAGGCCGCTTCGCCGGAATCCACGTACGTCATTGACCAGATGCCGCGTTGCGACCGCAGCATCCGGCGTAGTGAATCCAGGACCGGCTGATCGTCGTCAACCAGCAGGATTTGGCTTTTCAATTTCCACCTCCCTACCAACGCGGTCGCTTTGCTGCGGGAACACAAACGGAATACTGGAACGATAAATTGGCCCCGGCCCAAGGCCGCAACATAATGGCCGTCATATCCGGCTTGTCACCATGTCCGTGATGGACGCACGCTGCCGCAACCGTGCGAGACGGTGTCGTGTCATTACCACAATAGAACGTGGTCTTACCGCGTGCGCTGCATATGGCTTGCCTAGCAGCCACTTCACGTGGAACTGGCCGGTCCAAGAACGAACCGTCTGAATAATCGATTCAACCGGCCGCCGCATCGCTTGGGAAAAGATGCGTGGGGTGTAAGCAAAAAAAGAGCCCTTCGCAAGCGGAGGGGGTGCTTACGAAGGGCGTCTGTCTGGCATGACCGACCGTTGAACGCCTGGCGACTCCTCTTCTCCCCGATCGCTTCGGCGTCCCGTATCGGACGTTATTTTCATCGGCCCAGCGAGGGCCGGAACTGTGGGAGAACCACACAATACGCGGCGTGGCCACGCATTACAGGGCTGACCGACCCAACCCAAACGACCCCGTCACCAGCAGCTTACCCTACCGCTACAACCGGACCATTGGCTCTTTGAAGCTGATCGAAAAAGCTTGCCAAGCAGACAATCTTTCGAGGGCCTGTACCCCAGGCCGGAAATTGAACGAGGAACGCGAAAAGGCGAGTTCGCAAGACGGTCGCTGGCGAGAGACGCGGAGGCGGAACCGTCGGAAAGATCAACTGGACGGCTCGGCGGCGGTGGCCAGTTCGAGCAGGTCGGCTCGCGACTTGGCCTCCAGCTTTTTCATCATCCTGGCGCGGCGGTCCTCGACGGCCCGAATGCTGAGCCCCAGTTCATCGGCCATCATCTTGTTGGTTTTTCCGGCGACGATCAGCTCCATCACGCCCCGTTCGGCGTCCGTGAGATTCGCCATCCGGCGTCCGGCTTCTTCGCGCCGCAGATGTTCCCGCCATCGCTCTTCGTCCAAGCGGACCGCCCTTTGGATATTGTCGCATAATTCCTGCGTGCGGAAGGGCTTTTCCAGGAAGTTAACGGCGCCGGAGTTCATGGCCTCGACCGCCATGCGAACGTCTCCGTGGCCGGTAATCATGATAATTGGCGGGGCCATGCCGGTTTCCAGCAGTCGCTTCTGGAGTTCCAAGCCGCTCATGCCCGGCATTCGCACGTCGAGGACCAGGCAAGCGGGGCCACTCGGCTTGTAGGCCTTGATGAACTCGTCGGCCGACCCGTACGAAATCACCCGCAAGTCAATCAACTCGACTAATTCCGAAAGAACCCTGATAACGGCCGGGTCATCGTCAACAATGAAAACGGTCGGTTCGGATATCATCTCTCTAGTCCTCACTCGCAATCGGCAATGTAAAGGTAAAAGTGGCGCCCCGGTCGGGATTTCGCGTTGCCCAAATGCGTCCGCCGTGCGCTTCGACAATCGAGCGGCTGATCGCCAGCCCCATCCCCATGCCATGCGGTTTCGTGGTGTAGAAATTGTCGAAGTACCGGGCGGCGCGTTCGTCGGAGATACCGCACCCGGTGTCGCGCACGGTCGTCTCCAGCATGCCCTGGCGGGCACTGATTCGTATTTCGATTTCTCGCACGTCCGCTTTGGCTTGCCCAATCGCTTCCATGGCATTGAGGAGCAGGTTCAATAGCACCTGCTGCACCTGGACTCTGTCCACGAAAATGCTCGGGATGGAGGGGTCCACGCTGCTCTCGATCGTGATGCGGGCGTGCCGCAGGTCATTGTCGATCAGGTCGGTAGCTTCGCGAACGATGTCGGCAATATTCGCGCTGATTCGGTGCGGTTCGCCTTTCCTGACAAAATCCCTCAGCCGGTGGATGATTTGTCCGGCCCGATGGGCTTCGGACGCGATGTTATCCAGCGCGCGAAGTTGCTCCTCCAGGCTGATTGGCTTGCCGAGCCGCAGCTTCCGGGCGGCCACCTCGGCCTGAGCCGCGATTACCGACAGAGGCTGGTTGAGTTCGTGGGCGATACCGCTGGCCAGTTCCTCGACCGTTCTCACCCGGGAGATATGGGCGGGGTCGGCACGTTTCTTCTCCACCCCCTGCTCGGCCTG
>CAZDHN010000134.1:0-11597 GCA_964505115.1 uncultured Planctomycetaceae bacterium | reverse complement strand
GAACAAGCAACGATATCACGGCCAGAGCTTCGGGAAGTCCGTTCCTGCACCCGTTGGTTCACCCGGTCAATGGTCCCCCTTTGAAAACGGGGGCAAATCTGCCATACTGTAAGTTTTCCCGGCGACTGCGGGGGTGAACCCAATCTGAAGACGGTCGCCCAACTCGCGAAACCACCCCTGGGAGGATTCCATGTATAAGAACCTGAATGCGTCGGCACTTGGCTTAGCCGGTCACCAGAGCGAGATGATCGAACTGGCTCTGACCTACAAGTTTCGGGCCATGGACCTCGATCTGGTGGATTTCGCCGTTCGGGCCAAGCTCCGCGGAATGCCCTACGCCCGCCGCCTGATCGACAGTGCCAATCTTGCCATCGGCTGTTTCGATCTGCCCTTGAACTGGGAGGCGGACGAGGACCGATTCAAGCCGGAACTGGAGAAGCTGTCGGAATATGCCCTGGCGGCGGCCGAGGTGGGTTGTACCCGATGTCTGGCCACGCTTACCCCGGCCGGCGACAAGCTGCCGTATCACGAGAATTTCGAGTTCCACCGCACGCGGTTCTCCGAGATCTGCAAAGCACTCGAGCCGGCCGGCGTTCGGCTCGGACTGGGGTTCCGCGCCGCCGAAAATCTGCGTAAGGGCCAAACCTTCCAGTTCATCCACGAACTCGACGCGCTGGGGCTGCTGGTCAGCATGGTCGAAGCCTCGAACATCGGCATTCTGCTGGACTTCTGGGATCTGCATGTTTCCGGCGGATCGGTCGACAATATCCGGGGCATGAAGGCCGATCAGATCGTGGCCGTACAATTGGCCGACGCACCGGCCGATACGCCGCTGGCCGAGTTGACCGAGGAGTCGCGGCTTCTGCCCGGCGAGACCGGCCAGCCCGACATCCCGGCCATGCTTATCGCTCTGGCCGAACTCGGCTACGAAGGCCCCGTTTCGGCCAAGCCGCACAAGAGCGTCATCCAGGTCAACCGCCGCGATCCGATCGCCAAGCGGGCCGCCGAAGCGATGGATCGAGTCTGGCAGGCCGCCGGCTTGTCGCCGCAAGGCAAACTCCCGGCTCCGGCCCCGGTCCCGGCCGAAAGCTAAGCCGGATTATTCATCACTTGATCGCAACCCGAAGCGTAAGCGAGGGCCGCCAAACGAGTTTGGTCCTCCACCCCTCACACTTGCAATGAAACAGTGTGTCGCGGCAAGTGCCAAGCCAAGTGCGAGAGAATCGGCCGAGCGTCCCTCGCTTACGCTTCGGGTTACGATTGGGCCACGGAAGGGGACAGGTCCATGTTTTCGGCTTGCACTTCCAGCGAGATGGACAATCAAACGGCCGAAAAATGGACCAGTCCCCAGTGACTCCCTCTGCCAAGATGTTCCATTGGGACGGCGGACTGAAGTTGACCAGAGCGGACCTGGCGCTCGATTTTCGTCGTCGGCAGCCACGGGGGTTCATTTCCCACGCTCACGTCGACCACATGGCGCGGCACGAGTACGCGCTCTGCACGCCGGAAACCGCCGCGCTCTATCAGTTTCGGCTCGGCCGCCGGCCCGTCAGGGAGATACCCTATCGAAAACCGCTCGATTTCGGCGGGCTGCGGCTGACGACATATCCGGCCGGGCACTGCCTGGGGGCGGCCATGTTGTTGGCCGACGACGGCAATCAATCGCTCCTCTACACGGGCGATTTCAAGCTTGGTCGCTCGGCTACGGCCGAGCAGGCCGAGTTGCCCCGGGCCGATATCCTGGTGATCGAGAGCACCTATGGGCATCCCGACTATCGGCTGCCGCCTCGCAATGAAGCGGTCGAGCAGTTCATCGCGTTGGTCCGCCAAACGCTGGCCGACGGTGCCACGCCGATCGTCGAGGCCTACGCGCTGGGCAAAGCCCAGGAAGTAACGCGACTGATGACCGCAGCCGGAATACCAGTCCTGCAACATAAGAAGGCCCACGATATCAGCCGGATTTACGAATCGTTCGGCGTCGACCTGGGCCAATGCGAGTTGTATCGTGATCGGCCGGAGCCGGGCCATGCAGTGGTCGTGCCACCGCGGACTCGCTTGCCGAACGAACCGGCCGGCTCGGTCCGCTTCGCGGTGACCGGTTGGGCCATCGACCCGCGCGCCAAGTACCGTTTCAAGGTAGACCACGCGATTCCACTTTCCGACCATGCCGACTACGACGATCTATTCGAGGCTATCGCCCGCGTTTCGCCCCGGGTGGTCTATTGCACGCACGGTCCGGAGACGTTCGTCGACCGACTCCTGGAGGCCGGTTTCGACGCCCACCCGCTCGGCAACCCCAGTCAAAGACGGCTGTTCTGAGTACGCTGCTTTCGTAGCTGAATTCGCAAGAATTCGGTTCTTCGTATGACGGCTGAATTCTTGCGAATCCAGCTACGGACAAATTGCTTTCGGCTGGTTGGCTAACGAGCACTCAACTTGAAAACGATGTCACCCGTCTTCTTCTCGCGGTCGAACGGCTTGCCGCCGTCGTCTTTTTGGTCGGGGCCGATGCTGTAGATAATCGGGGCGTCGGCGGATTGCTTCAGCCGGAGCGGCTTCCCATCGAACGGGTCGCGGGGCACGGCGGTAATGAACTCGGGCGACAGCAGGTCGAGCTTCTCGGGAAACTTCTGGTGCGCCGCCCGGTATCGGGCCATGGCCAGTCCCAAGCGTGCCAGCCGGCGGCGTGCGTCGGCCTGGGCCGCCGTTTCAGCACAACGCGACAGGGCCGGCAGCAGCATGGCGGTTAGGATGCCGCGAGGACCCTTCTCGAAGTCCTTCTCGAAACTGGCCCAGCGCTCCTTTGTGCGATAGTAGGGTTCGGAGGTAAGTTTTCGATATCGTCCGAAGAGTCTCCGATACTCAACCATGTCGGCTTGGAGGAAGAATACGCCGTAGAGCGATCCGAAACCGGGCGGCACCGTTTCGTTCGATCCGGTCAGCGCGTTGAGGTCCAGGCCGTCGGCCAGTTGGTTGAACACGAACAGGCCGAACGCTTCTTCCATTACAAACGACCGTTTCAGCAGCCGGCCGTAGTAAATGGCGTCGCTGATCCGCACGGCCGCCAAGTCATCGGATGATAGTACGCCCGTATCGAGTACGGCTTGTAGCGTGTCCGTCGCCCTGTTGTCGATGGCGACGGCGACCAACAGCGCGATCAGTATCGGGTCCTCGCCGCAGTGCTCGGCCAGCCTGAACATGGCGTTGATGTCGCGGACGGCCCCCGCTCCGTCCGATTGGGCCGCCTTCACCCGAGCGTCAAGGGCCAGCAGCCGGGTCATGTCGCGCAGATGCTGCAATTCGGGCAGCAGCATCTCGATGCTCGGCCGGCCGTAATCGCGATCGAAGTAGCAGCCGGACATCCCGGCCGCACGATGCAATAGGGCCAGCACGGGCGCCTTATCCTTGAGAAACCTTAGCAACTCGGGGTCCTTGGGGTTGAACGGCTTCTTGTCCGGATCCGATCGGTCGTCGAACTGCACCCACTCGCCCCATTTCTCTTGTAGCTCCTTGGGCCAACTCTGGGAATCCATCGCCTCGAAGGCCTGTTCGTAGAAGATGGCCGCGTTGTCGCGATCGGGAACTCGGGCCGGCGCCACGGAAAGTGCCAGCGAGCCGGCTTCGGCACGCACGGCGGCCGCTTGCTGCCGGGCGGCCACGTCCAGGTTCCATAAGGTCATTAGGCACAGAACAACCGCCACCAACATCGCGACGGCCAGCTTGCCGCGCGACCAGCCACGTGCCGGCGGCGTGTCCGGCTCCTCACCCACCCGGCGCAGCCCGGCGAGCCGAATCCAAATCGCCCCGATGACGAAACACACGGCAATCGTCAGGAGCGAGTAATAGAGACCGCCGACCGCCAAGTGCTTGAAATTGAGGTATCCAGCCCCAACCGCCAACAGTGTGAACAGCAGAAACGGAGGCAACACAACCAGCACCCAAAGCGCCAGTTGTAGGCGACGACTCCGCAAGCGGGCAAGACAGGCGGCCAGCGTTGCCACGTACAGCAGTGCCACGGCCAGCGTTTCGATTGCAAGCAGAGTGAATCCCATCGGTTATTCTCCTTCGAGTAAGAGGTCGTTAAGGGCCCTTTGGCGGTCATTCAGGGTTGCGTTGGTCGATGCGTCGGCCGACCAGACGGGTTGGCGGCTGGGTTGGTATACGAGCGACGGTCGTCTTGCCTCCCGTTCGGAAACCTCCGGAAGCAACTCCCGGATCAGCCTGGCACGAGCGGCGACCGATTGACGGGCGTCGACCAATTGGTGACCGTTGATCGTTGGCGAAATCGCACTGAGCGAAAGGTTGACGCACAATAACGCGGCGGCCGCCGCAAGGGCGCCGAACGACCACCAGGAGCGACGGGCGTCGGCACGAAGCTCCGCCCTAACCAGCATCAAGGTACGCTCGCGCAACTCGGCTGGCGGCTCCCGCCGGGCTCGGGCGGCCAGGTCGGCTTCGATTTGCGCCAATTCGTCGGGCAGATGTTGATCGTCCAAGACGGTTACTCCTTGACTTGGATTGTCGTCCGCAGTTTTTCCAGGGCGTAACGGTAGCGACTGGCCGCCGTGTTGATGCTGACGCCCAACGTCCGGCCGATTTGGGCGAATGTCAGTTGGCCGTCGATTTTCAGGGCAATCACCTCTCGTTGTTCGGCGGGCAGGCTCCGAATTGCCCGTTCCAGCCGTTCGTCGCGTGGGGAGTTTGTCTCCGCGCGATTCGCGTCGGGAGCCTCGTCGACGGCCTCGGAGGTTGCCGGCTGGCGCGACCGTTTTACGGCCACCCGGCCGGCCGCCCGACGCAGGGCGGTGAACAGGTAGGCGCGCAAGTCGTTCACGCCGGTCATTTGGCGACGCGAGCGCACGATCGAAACGAAGACATCCTGCAGGGCGTCCTCGGCATCCTCGGGCCGGCGGAGCATGGCCAGGGCGGATCGATACATTGGCCCGGCGAACCGGTCGTACAGAGCCGCGAAAGCCCGTTCGTCCCCGGCGGCCAAGCCCGCCAGCAGTGCATTGTCGCCGGGGCTCTCCATCCGTTCCTCCACTACCCAATAAGAGCAGCGGTCGCGGCCGATTTGTCTAGAAAAGGGGATTAGTGGGGACTGTCCCAATTTTCGTGGCGCGGTTGACTTCGCCGACAAAATAGCCGTTTTCGCCGCGAAAATGGGACTGTCCCCTTCGGCGTCACCATTAAGCCCTCACTTCTTTCTTGCGTCACGGAAGGGGACAGGTCCATGTTTTCGGCCAACGATGGACCCAAAAATGCATCCATTGGCCGAAAAATGGACCAGTCCCCAACTAGCCTCCCCCCTAATCCCTCACTTCTTCTTGAACTCCATTAGCTCGACGACCAGACCATCGTCGGTTTGGTAGAAGGCCACCCGATCGATGCCAAACACGCCGGGGCTGAACGGCTCGGCGAGCACCTTCATGCCCTTGGCGGAATCCTCGATCTTATCCACGGCATAGGCCACGTGCGGCTGGTCGCGCAGCGGACCGGTCACGGGGCTGTCGGACTCGAAGCGCAGCCACTCGACGTGGTAGGGGTGTTTGCGGAAGTCGGTTACCCAAACCCGGCTGGCCTCCACGAATAGCTCGTCGGGCTTCTTCTCTGTAGTGATAAGGCCGACGTGCGAGAAGACCGCCTTGTCGGCGGCTCCGCCGCAACAGTTCTTGCCCGCATCCTTGAACTCCATGAACTCGACGGTCGCGCCGTCTTTGCTTTCGTAGAAGCCCACCCGGGCGATGTCGAATATGCCCGGACAGAACGGCTTGGTCAACACCTTCATGCCCTTTGCGGCGGCCTCGATGCTCTTCACGCGATAGGCCACGTGCGGCGGCGGCAGCTTCTTATCCTTGGCCGGCCGGTCCGAATCTACCCACAGCCATTCGACGTGGTAGGGGTGCTTTTGGAAGTCGGATACCCAGACCGGGGCACCCTTCACCTTATGCATGTCGGGCTTCCTCTCGGCGGTGTAGATCCCCAGGTGCGAGAAGACCATTTCTTGCGAAGCAGGTTTCGCGCCCGCCACGCAGTCGGCAGCGCGGGCCGACGGGATGTTTACCAGCAGCAGAACAAGGCAGGGCAGCCAGAACTTCAGATGTCGCATTTTCACTCTCCTTTGGGGATGTCTTAAAACAGGTGCAACTACTGTCAATGATCATCCTCGCCCGGCCTCTTGTCAAGCTGTCCACCCCAGGAGAACTGCCAAGTCGCACAATCGTAGCGGGAACGTTTTGTGGGGCCGGTATGGATATATGGTATCGTTTAGCCGGCGGGCTTGCCCGCCGTGTTTTCGGGGTGAATCGTACGCCAAAAACGGCGGGCAAGCCCGCCAGCTAAACGGGTTGATCCTCTCGTTTCGCGACTTCGCAGTTCTCCTGCTTCCCACCCGACGCGGACTTGCTCGGACACGCCGGGCGTGATACAGTCGTTGATACGGGCATTTCGACAACGGGAACGAACAATCAAAGGGAGACATCATGGCCACGCGCGGCAGTTCGATACGCAAAGACGGTTCCACGCGACGCGGATTCTTGAAAACGGCCGCGGCCGGCGCCCTCGCGCCCTGGGTCGTGCCCGAGTCGGTCTTGGGGCAAACGGCGCCCAGCAAGCGGATAAACGTGGGCATAATCGGGGCGGGCAACCAGAGCCGGGTGGACGTGCCCCGAATCATGCGGTTGCCCGACGTCCGGGTGATGGCCGTCTGTGACGTAAATCGTGGCAGCCACGGCTACGCTCGGGCGGAACACTTCCTGGGCCGCGAGCCGGTCCGCCAGAAGGTGAACGAGTATTACGGCAAGAAGAAAGCGTCCGGCACATACAAGGGCTGCGACGTCTACCACGACATGCGCGAGCTGTTGGCCCGACGCGACATCGACGCCGTGATGCTCATCCTGCCCGACCACTGGCACGCACCGGCCGTCGTCTGGGCAGCCAAGGCCGGCAAGGACATGTACTGCCAGAAGCCCCTCTCGCTCACCGTCGGCGACGGTCAGGAGATGGTCAAGGCGGTGCGAAAGCATAAACGTATTCTCCAGACCGGCAGCCAATATCGATCGCAATCCAGAGCGCGGCGGTTCTGCGAGTTGGTTCGCAACGGCCGGGTCGGCGACGTGAAGCGGGTGATATCGTTCGTCTCCGGTGCCGGCAACGGACCCGCGCCGGGCTGGAAGGAAATGCCCGTGCCCGACGGGTTCGATTACGAAACCTGGCTGGGGCCCGCGCCCATGGCGCCGTATCACGCGGACCGCTGTCTGTACCGGTTCCGTTTCAATCTGGATTACTCGGGTGGGCAGGTGACGAACACCGGGGCGCACTCCAACGACATCGTGCAGTTGGCCTTGGGCACCGACGGCACCGGGCCGGTCGAGTTCGAGGACCAGGGCTCCGTCTGGCCGCCGGCCGGTTATCTCTTCACAACCGCCACCAAGACGAACTTCCGCGCCCGATACGCCAACGGCGTGGAGCTTGTCTGCCGCACCAACAACCCCGGTTTCGGCGTTCGGGTGGAGGGCACGGAGGGCTGGATCGAGTACCAGTCCAAGGCGATCACGTCGTCGATCGATTCGGTTGCCGATTCGGTGATTGGCCCCAACGAGATTCATCTGCCGGTTAGCGAGAACCACTATCGCAACTTCATCGACTGTGTTAAATCGCGCCAGGAGCCGATCGAGCCGGTCGAGATCGGCCACCGCACGTCGATCATCTGCCACGTGGGCAACATCGCCATGCGGCTGAAACGGAAGCTCCGCTGGGACCCGGCCGCCGAGCAGTTCGTCGGCGACGACGAGGCCAACGCCATGCTGCGACGCCCCTACCGCAAGCCGTGGACGCTGTAACGGGCCGGCAATCGCATTGCCTCGTCTGCCCGCGGCGCGGTAAGATGGATTCTGGTATTCCGTTGAGAATGAGTTGCCGGCAAACGAGGCGGTGCCGGCGCGGGTCGCGCGAAGGGCACTGCGCGGGTAACGGAAACGTTGGGATGGACTGAAGCCATGGCTGCAAAAAAAGCGGCGGCGGGAGAATCCGGGGGCTCGGCGTCCGGGCGGAACGCGGGGAAGAAGAGCGCTTCTTCCGCCGAGCAGGCCTGGCAGACGCTACGGGAGAGTCACGACGAACTGCGGGCCGTTTACGACGGCATGTTCGACGGGCTGCTGATCGCGGACCACGAGACGAAGGGATTCCTGCGAGCCAATCCGGCGATCTGCGAAATGCTAGGGTACTCCGAGGAGGAATTGCTCGGCATGTCCGTGGCCGATATTCACCCTTCCGATGTACTGCCCCACGTCTTCGAGCAGTTCGCCGCCATGGTTGAAGGCCGGCAATCTCTTGCCGAGGGCGTCCCTTTCCGACGCAAAGACGGCTCCGCGTTCTTCGCCGATGTCGTCGTTCGTGCTCATGAGGTCACGTACGGTGAGCGGCCTTGTGCAATTGCCTTCATTCGCGACGTGAGCGAGCGCAAAAGGGCCGACGACGCATTGCGGAGAGAAAGGGACTTCAGCACAACCCTCCTTCAGGCTTCTCCGACCTTCTTCGTGGCCATCAGTGGGACGGGCCGGAC
Source organism: uncultured Planctomycetaceae bacterium (assembly GCA_964505115.1). GTDB lineage: Bacteria > Planctomycetota > Planctomycetia > Pirellulales > Thermoguttaceae > CAZDHN01. The sequence continues at coordinate 3,034 of CAZDHN010000134.1, read as the reverse complement.
ACTGATGATGAACGAGGCCATGCTGACGGCCCTTGGCTATACCGAAGACGAGGTCTTGGGGTCCGACTACCTGGAGACTTTCGTACCCAAGGCCGATCACAAGTCCCTCGCCCTGGTCTTTCGCAAGGTGGTCGATGCGCACGAACCGACGATAAGCGAAAATCGCGTGCTGACAAAGGACGGACGCGAACTACTGGTCGAGTGGCATGGCAGACCGATCTTCAAAAACGGCGGCGAGCTTGAGTACTTCTTCGGCGTGGGTATCGACATCACCGAGCGGAGGCGGGCCGAAGAGGAACTGGCAAGGCATCGAGACCACCTCGAAGAGTTGGTGGAAGAACGCACCTCCAAATTGGCCGACGCCAACCGGGAACTGCGGGAAAGCAAGGAGCGCTTTCGCACGCTTTTTGAAACCAACCCCGACGGTATCGTGGAAGTCGACCCGTCGGGAAATATCCTGGTCTCCAACCGGGCGTATCAGAAGATGCTCGGATACGGCGAAGCGGAACTGAGCAGGATGAACGTGGCGGAACTCATACCCGAGCAGCAGCGTATTAGCGCGCTGTCCGACCTCGGAACAACCGCCGACGAACTGCCGGAACCCACGCCATATGAGGTCCAGCACATTACCAGGGACGGTAAGGTTATCGATTGCGAGGTTGCCTGGGCTTACAGGTACGGCTTGCAGGCAGAAGTTGTCGGCTTCGTCTGTGTCGTTACCGACGTAACCGAGACGAAGCGGGCGGCCGAAGCCCTGCAAAAGGAGCAGCAATTACTCAGGCAGCTATTGAACTTGCACGAACAGGAACGGAAACTGGTAGCCTACGAAATCCACGACGGGCTGGCCCAACAATTGATCGGCGCCCTGCTGCAATTCCAGTCCGCCGGCCGATCGCCGGCCGAGTGTGTTCCACGGTCCGGTCGCGGCTTCGACGTGGGCGTGCGGTTGCTAAACGATTGCATCAACGAGACGCGGAGGCTAATTAGCGGGCTGCGGCCGCCCATCCTCGACGAGGAGGGCGTCGTGGCCGCAATCCGCTACCTCATTAACGAGCACGAGAAACGCGGCGGGCCGAAAATCGAGTTCGTTCACGAATTCGAGGTCGATCGGCTGGCGCCCGTCCTGGAAACCGCCATCTTTCGGATCGTCCAGGAAACCCTGAACAACGCCTGTCGCTACAGCCAAAGCGAGAACGTTCGGGTGGAGTTGGTTGTGCGGAACGGCCACATCCATGTCGAGGTTCGCGATTGGGGGATCGGCTTCGACCCCAGCCAGATTCCAGAAGACCACTTCGGGCTCCAGGGTGTCCGCGAGCGAGCCAGATTGCTTGGCGGACAGGCCGTAATCGATACGACGTTGGACAAGGGAAGCCAGATCATGGTGGAATTGCCCCTATTGGAACAGGTTGCCAGCCAAGCCGACTCCGCGTTCCAATAGCGGCCCCGCGCCTTGACAAAAGAGTACCACTGATTACACCACTTGGAGGCGCTTCAATGATTCGTGTGCAATCGAGGCCGTGCGGTTTGTCGAGTCTTCTGCTCGCCGTTTGGTTCGCCTTCGCTGGTATTACCCGGGCGGAACCGATGCCCGACGCGCCGGCCGGATCGTTCGGCGTTGTGGTGATACCCGACACGCAACACTATCGTGGCCGCGGCACCAAGGCCGACCCGGACAGCCGGGCCGAAGTGACGAATGAAGTGTTCGACGCCTATACCAAGTGGATCGCCGATAACATCCGGCGGCAACGGATTGTGTTCGTTAGTCATGTGGGAGATATCGTCGACAAGAACACGCCCGCGCAATGGGCCGTGGCACGCCGGGCAATGGACCGGCTGCATGGTCGGGTGCCGTACGGGATCGCGCCGGGTAACCACGACATGACCGGCAGCGGAAACTCATCGCTGTTACAGAAGTATTTCCCCCGCTCGCGGTTCGAACGGTTCGACTGGTACGGCGGCACGTTCAAGGGCAAGCCGGGCAACCCTTCTATCTCGGGTAACAACGCCAATAGCTACCAGCTCTTCTCGGCGGCCGGGCTGGACTTCGTCGTCCTGCACCTCGAATGCAACGCGCCGGACGACGTGCTCGATTGGGCCGGCGGCGTGCTGGAGAAATACGCCGACCGTCCCGCGATCATCACCACCCACATGTACCTAGGCCCCCGCGACAAGCCGAAGAACTCGCGCGATTACTACGCCGCCCCCAAAGGCGTGATGACCTGGACCAAGCGGCACGGCAACCGCGGCAACTCCGGCCAGCAGATGTGGGACAAGCGACTGAGCAAGCACAAAAACCTGTTCATGATCTGCGCGGGCGACCAGAGCCGAACGCAGGCCATGCGGATGACGCAAACCGGCCAACACGGCAACCCGGTCCACTCGGTCCTTTCCGACTACGGTGCCGAGGGCCTCCGCGTGTACAACTTCCAGCCGAGCGAGAACTCGATCCGCGTCAGCACCTACAACCCAATGAAAAACCGCCTCTGCGACGGCACGAAGATAGTCCCCAACCGCGGCGAGCACCAGTTCACGTTGCGGTACGAGATGTCGCCGTAGAAGGCGCCACGGCCGGCTACTCCGGCCGGGTCATCCGCCAGGGGGAGAGAGCTTCTTCGAGTTGCTCTTCGGGAAGGATCTGCTTCTCGCGGCAAAGCTGGCGGATCGTCTTGTCGGTTTGGAAGGCCTCCTTGGCCAGCGCGGCGGCCCGTTCGTAGCCGATGTACGGGTTCAGGCCGGTTGCCAAGGCAAGGCTCTCTTCAACGGCCGACTCGCACGAGTCGGGGTTGGCCCCGAGGTCTTCCAGGCAGAAGCGGCGAAAGGCGCTGGCGCCGCCCGCCAGCAGCCGAATGCTTTCCAGCGTGGCCTGGGCCATGACGGGCATCATTATGTTCAACTGGAACTGGCCGCCGGCCGCGCCGCAGACGGCAAGCGTCTGGTCGTTACCCATCACCCGGGCCGATACCTGCATCAGGCTTTCGCGGGCAGACTGGAGGTCGGCGAGAATCAACTCCAGGTTGATGATCTCAATATCGGC
>CAZDHN010000133.1:0-11612 GCA_964505115.1 uncultured Planctomycetaceae bacterium | reverse complement strand
ATCCTGGTCAACCGCACGATCCCACGGAAGGAAATCCCCCAGGACGGCAAATTCCACCTGTATAATCTCGGTAAATTCAATATCGACCCGACCACAATCGTCTGGGCGCACTGGAGCTGGCTGATTAGCATCTTCATCGACTCAGCCTACCTTCCCGACGTGGACAACCAGTGGAACGTCTACGCCTCCGTCAAACTCGTCGGCAATCCATACCAGAAAGACTCCAAAGCCAAACCCCGGGTCCTCGTGGATCGCATCCTTTTGGTGAGATGATGGCTCGAATACCTTCAGGCGATGGGGGGGATGGGCGATGGGGGCGATGGAGGGGGATGGGTCAACTCTCGCGATGGGGGCGATGGGGTCAACTCTTGACACTTGACGTTTCGTTTTCATCAAGTGTCAAGAGTTGCCCCCCAGCACCAGAAACAACACCAGGAGAAGCCCACTCGCCAAAGCCTGACGAATCCACCACATCTTGAAAATGGCGTGCATGATGTTCCCCACTCCGAGATAGTTGGAGAGGTGACTACTGGTCCGAAAAACGAATGCTTGCCCGACCACCAACTGCCAACATAGTCGAGCAGGCGGATTATGCAAGCGTTTTCTGTCAGTTCTTTGAAGGTCGGCCGGTCTGGCGGCCACCAGAACCACTCAAAGGTGGAATATGTCTGCCCTTCGCCATGACTCTATCCGGCCATTAATTGGACGATGATCGAGCAAATATCGCAAATGGCCTCGAAGAAGCAGAGAATTCCGCCTGAAACCGGCAGTTTGGGCATCATGGTTGTACGCTCACCCGGGCGGATTGCCGCTTCGCGTGAACGCCGACCTGGATAAGCCGAGCAGGAACAGGATATAATCCGGCCATGGCATCCTCGGTATCCATCTTGCTGATTCCGGCGGCCACGCACTTGTCGGCCGCCTCGCCGCCCGGTGAAAGCAGCCGGCACGATTGGCACTTTCGCGAGACGCTCGTCGCCATCGACGACTGGGAGGCGATTCTCGCTAGCCGGGAGGCCGATCTCCCCGAGGCTCAGCGCACGCCCGTGTTTCCCGTTCCGACTGACGGCCAGGCGCTGACTCCCGGCGTGCCCGTGATTGGCGAGAAGATCGAGGACAGCCGGCGGGGCTGGTACAGCGATCCGAGGCCGCTCTCGGAGACCGCCTATCTCTGCTCGTTCACGCCCACCGTGCTGCCCTGGCTGGAGAAGAGTTGGGCGATCTACGTCGGCGACCGGCACGAGACCTACACGAACAACCGCCACATCTTCACCGGCCGGATCGACAAGGAGATGCGGGCCGTTTACGCCAAGCGCTGCGCCGAGTGTCACGGCCACGAAGACGACGGCCGCCATGGGAGCTGGTGGCGCAGCATGAACCGCCGTGACGTCAAGATGAGCCGGGCTTTGCAGGCTCCCTTGGCTCGCTCGGCGGGCGACGGCTACGCGTGCGACATGGCGAACTGGGCCGACGCCCGGCTGATCAAATCACCCAAAGAATCTAAGTAATCCTGAACAATGCAAACGCGGAGAGAACAATGAACCCAACACGACGCCAGTTTCTTGCCTGCACCGGCGTGGCCGCCGCCACGCTTACCGCCGTTCCTCGCCACGTGCTGGGCGGTCCGACATTCGTCCCGCCGAGCGAGAAAGTGAACGTTGCCCTGGTGGGCGCCGGCGGCCAAGGCCGATGGAACTTGCGTCAGTTGTTCAAACAGCCGGATGCCCAAATCGTGGCCGTCGCCGATCCGATCGAGAATCACAACCTCGACGCCTTCTACTACAAAGGAGTCTCCGGGCGAAAACCGATCAAGGCGGAGATCGAGAAGCATCACTCCCAGCAGACGCCCAATTATCGTTGTGCGGAGTACGAGGACTTCCGCGTAATGCTCGACAAGGAGAAGGCGATAGACGCGATCCTCTGCGCCACGCCCGACCACGTTCACGGCTGCGTGTCGGTCACGGCCATGCGTCGCGGCAAGCACGTCTATTGCGAGAAACCGCTGGCACACAACGTCTGGGAAGCCCGCCAGGTAGCCAAAGCCGCCAAGGAAACCGGCGTGGCCACGCAGATGGGCAACCAGGGCCATGCCACGGAGGGCATTCGGGAGACGGTCGAGTGGATCGCCGACGGCGCGATCGGCGCGGTCCGCGAAGTCCACGCCTGGGTCCCGGCCAGCCGCTGGAACAAGACCCTGCTGGCCTGTCCCACCGATACTCCGCCGGTTCCCTCGGGCGTGAACTGGGACTTGTGGATCGGTCCGCGTCCGATGCGCCCCTATCATCCGGCCTACACGCCGGTCACTTGGCGCGACTTCTGGGCGTTTGGCTGCGGCGCGCTGGGCGATTTCGGCTGCCACGACCTTGACGCGGCGTTCTGGGCGCTCGACTTAGGCAGTCCAACCAGCGTGGAAGCCTGGCCCGCCGGACACACCGACCCGGAAATGGCCCCTTATGGCGAGATCTGCTACTACCACTTCGGCAGCCGGGGCGACCGGCCGCCCGTCGAAGTTACTTGGTATAGTGGCGGACTGCGGCCGCCGCGTCCCGATGCACTGCCCGTCGGCGAATCACTGCCTCGCCGCGGCGTGCTGTTTGTCGGCGACAAGGGCCTGATACTGTGCGCGGGCTCGGGCCGCAAGCCGCGGCTCTTGCCCGAGGAGAAGATGAAGGCCTATGAGAAGCCCGCTCCGACCCTGAGGCGATCGAACGGGCACCACCGCGACTGGCTCGACGCCTGCAAGGGCGGTCCGGCGGCCAGCAGCAACTTCAGCTACAGTACGAGGCTCACTGAAATGGTCTTGCTGGGGATCGTGGCCCTTCGAACCGGCAAGAAACTCGACTGGGACGCCGCGCAAATGAAAGTGCTCAACGCGCCCGAGGCCGACGCCATCATCAAGGAAACCTACCGAAAAGGCTGGGAGATCCCGGGCTAGGGGTCTGTCACGGGCAAAGTGATGGGTGCCATGTCATGGCAGTCTAACCCTGTTTGTCGGGGGACGCAAGAGTCCGGTTCTTCCGGCGACGCAAGTGCTTGAGCGCGAAGGAGGACCGAATTATTGATAGGGACAGGGGGTTTTGGGAAGCACACCGGCTGATATTTACGCTTGCTCATCCGCGTCGGCCTGCCGAGGCGCCTTATTGGGAAACCAGACGCCGAAGACGACGACGCAGGCGGCACACAATGCGGCGCAACTGAGCCAAATGCTCGTCCAGTCGCGTGCGAGCGTCTCGCCCGTGCCACTGGTAAACCACTCGCCGACCTGGCCGCTGACGAATCCTCCGACGAAAAATCCCAAGGCGATGACAAACGTGCCGTACACGGTCTGCATACTCCCTCGGACGTCGGCCGGCGCGATCCGGTCGACGTACATGTAGGCCACCGCCAGGAAGGCGCCGAAACAGAGTCCGTGCAGGGCTTGCCCGGCCGCGGCCAGGGCCAGCATGCCGGCGAAGGGAAGTTCGAGGCCGAACACCAGCGAGAAGAGCAGGCAACGGAGCGTGTAGGCGCCGAGCCCCAGCATCATGGTCCACTTGAATCCCAGCCGCATGAGGAAAACCCCCAGAAGCGCCAGCACCGCAACCTCGCAAATCTGTCCGATCGAACTGATGCTCTGCTCGTAAGCTCCCCAGCCGCCCACATCGAGCACCGACCGCAGAAAGGGGCTGTACCAAACCACGACGAACTGGTGCGCGATCGCGACGAAGAAGCTTACGAGCACCAGCACCAGGAAGTTCCGCTCCCGTAGCATCGCAATGACATATCCGGGGGCGTACTGGCGGTCGGCTTGCTGTTTGGCCGGCGTATGAGGCAGAGTGAGACAGTACACCGCCATCACCAGGCCCGCTATCCCGGAGAAGATGAATGCAATCGCCCGGGCGTGGTGGAGCGAGTCGCCTTCCAGGCCGCTGAGCCACCAGAACTCGATGAAATAGGCCGGCACGATAAAGCCCAGCGTGCCGAAAATACGGATCCAGGGAAACTCCATGTTGCTGTTTTTGAGGTGCTCGAAGGCGAGCGAATTCGACAGCATCAACGTGGGAACATAGAGAATGGAGTATGCCGTTCCCAGCAGAATTACCGGCCAGACTGAAGTCTGAGCGGCGATTGCGAGCATCAGCAGTCCGCCCACGAGGTGGCAGAACGCCATGACGTGCTGGGTGGCGAACATTCGGTCGACGAACTGACCAATCACGAACGGCGCGAAAATCGGCCCGACCGCCAGGGCCGCTCCGAAGATACCGACCTGCATACTCGTAAACCCCAGCGCGTACACCACGTAGACCGACGCTATCGGCAAGTAGCTTCCCTGCACGAAGTACTGCAAGAACATCATCAGCGAAAGACGGCCGAGCAACGGAAATGAGGAATAGGCTACCGGTGCCGCCGAACTACCGTTCGTCTGGGTCATGATCGCGCGCCTTGACGGTCGAATACAATGCACTGCTTTCGCAGGGTCGCCACGGTGGCAAGACCATCGCTGATTCTACCAAGACGCCGCCGGCATTGCCACGGGTCTGGAAAGCTTCAGCCGGGCACGGTAGACTTTACTTGTGAGGGTGAACGGCCCTCCGCCGCTTCCGACAGGCGGGGATCCGCGCGGCAACAAGAGCGTTTCCAAGAAGTGACATCCAGGAAGAAGCACAACTATGTATGAGATTAGTAGTAAAGAGTCGAAAGTCGGGGTGTTTATCGTGTCCGCTGTCTTTGCGATCCTTGCGGCCCTTGGCGCCGTCGGCGCGGCTCGCGAAATGGGGCAGACAGCCCCAGCCGATGACCTGCCCTCCGAATTCAAGGTCCTGTGTGAAACGGATTCCAAGCATGAATACCGATGGACGCTTATCGGCGAGAACGAAAAGGCGCAAGAACAGGAGAAGCAGCATCCCCAAATCAACGCCGTTGCGGCGATCTGGCATCTGCCCGTGGCAAGTGACAGAAGCATCTTCAAACTCGAGTTCACGCGTCCGATCCGCACCGGGAACAATGTGTTCCATCTCTATGTCAAGGCCGACGCCGACGAGAATACGGGCAGGCGCCACGAAAGCATCCACAAGGGCGTGGATGCCATGTTTACGATGATCGGTGGCGAGCCTCATCACGCCAGCACCGGGCTCACCGTCTTCAAAGCCGATGGAAAGACCCGGCAAGGCGTTTGCGGCGTCGTAATTCGAGAGAAGACGCTCTATCTGGTCGCCGAGATGACCGCCCGGCAGCAAGACGCACATTCCATCTTCGAGTACAGCGTGGCGTCGTACGTAAGGGATGTCCCCAGCAGCGCCGGCATGGGGTATCTCCGCGCTGTTTCGGCGGCGGCGCCCGAGACTTCCAGCGCCCGGCTTCCGGTGAATCCCGACATGATCGTCGTCAACGGCACGGTCCCCGGCTGGCAGGTGGTCGTACGTGGAAGACCAATCGGGTCCGTGCTGTCCGCGGACAGCAAGGACGCTGCGTTGGTCCTTGAAGGCCTTTACTCTCCCGAGGGCCTGTTTCAGACCGTCAGCCTTACTCCCGGCCATTATCTCTTGCGCGCGTTGGCGAAAACGAACGTCTTTCAAATGCATCTGTTCGCCCAGAGAATGCGAATGCCCGTCGCCGTGTCGGACGATTACCAGTGGGTGGAACTCCCCTTCTACATGCCGCGTTCCGGCAAGGATTCCGGCAAGGATTCCGGTAAGACGGCTCAAATCGGATTCCGCTATCTGGCTCGCCCCGCCACGGGAGTGGCGTCGAAGCTGCCGGCCAGGCTCTCCGTGAAGAAGGTGGAGTTGATCCGGCTGGGTGATACGGTGCTGACCGATAAATGGGCCGAGACGCTGTCGGCGGATCCTTTGCACCGGATGAAGTTGATCAACCAGTCGCCCGTCTGGAACCGGCCCGGGAGGGTCGTATTTCAAGACGCATTCGTGGGGACCGAACTCTGGTTGATGACCCAGGAGGGAAAGGTCGACCATACGTATGTCGGTCACCCCGACTTCAGCCACGAAGGCAAGTATCTGCATATCGGGTTTCGCAGGTCGCCGCGGGGGCTTCTGAGGACGGACGGTTCGGCGCGGTATCTGAACGACGATTGGAAGGGGCTCGTATGGTTGTTTCCCTGGGAACGGAAGCGTCTGCCCAAGGGCTCCGACCCCGTTGATTGGATCGTGACATCGCGAGACCCGACGGGCATCCAACTGCACAACGTGGTTACGGGCAAGAGCCATCGTATCGAGTTGCCTTCCCGTGCCGGATGGCGGATCGTCCATTTTCCAGGAATCGCGAGTTACGGCGGGCGCGGGCCGAACATGCGGCAAATCACCCACGAAACGCTGGTCTGGTTCTCGGAAGATAACAAATCCGTGGGGCGATCCAAGGTCGCGGGAGAGCCGTTTAAGACATTCAAGTTGCGAAGTATTTCCTCGCGTCCGGAAAAGGACGCGCTTTGCGAGAACATGTCCGGCGTTGGGGGGAAATCCGGGGATAACTGGCGCGACGCGGTCGACCGTGACGGCAACCGGTACTTCCTCTATGAGATCAACCGGGACAATTTCCCCGATCACCCCACCAATCCGTATCAGGTCTGGGCTCTCTGCTTGACGGAAGGCGACGAGCGCGGATTGCTCCGCGTGGTGTTCCATCCAAAAGCCACGATTACCGAGTTCGTTGCCAGCCAGACCGGCATGACGCCACAGCCTTCAGCGAACTGGTGGAACTTTGCCGCCGGGTTCCCCTGGTCGGGCGATAATGGAATCCTGCTCCTCGAAGACGATACGCTTATCCACATGAGTTCCCTGGGCATGCACAGCAGCTTCGCGGGAGGCAGCACGGTAAGCATCAACTGCGCCTATAGCGGAGAAGTTCGTTTCGTGGGGACATTTCCCAAGTTCGACCGAGTCACCTGGCCTCACGAATTCCGCAGGGATCGCGATTACGCGGTGGTGGCCAGTCACGCCGAGCCGGCATCGCCCATTGTGATGATCGATCTGGAACACACGACGATGTGGACCTTGGCCCTGGCGAATTTCCACGACTATGCAATGCGCTACAAGACCCGTTGGAACAAGAAGGCCTATCACAAGCCGATGTTCCGGCCGGCACCGACGTTCAGCCCGGATTTCACCAAGGTGATTTTCTTCTCGGCCATGCTGACCGGCGACCACCCGGACCGGAAGTGGGGCGACGTCTATGTGGCGGTGGCCCGTTATCCTCAGCCTCCTCTGAACCTGCACCGGGAGGGGGCCGCGCTGGTCTGGGAGAAGCCGCCGCGTAACGCCGAAATCCAGGGGTTCCGGCTCTACCGTTGCGGCGCAAGCGGGCGAGACTACCAGCGGGTTGGCGAGGGATTGCTGACCGGCACGCGGTACGAGCTGCCGCCGGACGCGAAGGGCTGCTACGTATTGACGTCCGTCGAGTATTCGGGACTGGAGAGCCGGATGTTTTCCAACGAGGCGGGTGTTGGGGACAATAACGTCTTTCGGCATTTCTACCGCCCGGCGGCGGGAAAGATCGTCAGGCCCATGGTGCCCTTCTTCGAGCCCGCCGGAACCGCCGACGGATACGCGGTCGCCGTCACCGATCCCGAGTTGATCTACAGGCAGCAGTTGGAGAAAGGGCCCGGCGGGTCGGTGACGATGCCGGTTACGATCCCTAAAGCGGGCAACGTGCGCATCCTGGCAAGAGTGCGTGGGATGTCGCTCTTGGAGCGTTCCAGCTATACGACCGGGTGGCCCAAGTCGGGTGAGGCGGGAAGCGGCCGGTTTGCCGCGCGGATCGACGGCAAGAACGTGGGAAGCATTCCGGTCAAAGGGTTCCCCTGGCGCTGGGTCGCGCTCGATAAGGGCGCCGTTCCGCTGGCCGCGGGCGTCGTCGAACTGGAAGTCGCCACTAGCGACGCCGGGATTGCGATTGACAATATTGTTGTCACCAATGACCCCGAGTTCGTGCCGCACGGCCGCGGGCAGGTGCCGGAGAAACTGGCGGCCGTGCCGCGAGGGCTGCGCGTCGAGCCGGTCGGTCCGGACGACAAGCCGGCGGTCACCAAGTCGATCAAAGGGCAAGGGCCGAGCGTGAAGCTGGCGTGGGACCCCGTCGCCGCGCCGCAAGGCGTGTCGCATTACAACGTCTACCGTGCCGATACGGAAGCGTTCGAGGCGGAAGCGGAGACGCTGCTGGGTAGCCCGAGCGGGACCGTGTTTTATGACATCCTCCCCGAGGCTGGGCGAAAGGTATACTACCGCGTCCGCGCGGTCGACGCCTGGGGAAACCTGTCGCCCGCTTCGGCCGTGATCGCGAATTGAGGAGGCCGTTGGAAATCGAAGTCGAACGTCAGTCGGCCGCGGGTGCCCGTTCATCGACGCGAGGGGTTGGGATGAACTTCAATGCCACGGAGTTGATGCAGTAGCGTTGGCCCGTGGGTGTTTGCGGCGCGTCGTCGAAAATGTGTCCAAGGTGGCTGTTGCAACGTGAACAGGTAACTTCGGTCCGGACCCTGCCCTGGGAACGGTCGGGAGTCAGCTTCACGCGATCGCCGGCCTTGGCGGCGTAGAACGCGGGCCAGCCGCAGCCGGAATTGAATTTGGTCTCGGAACTGAACAACTCCTGCCCGCAGGCGGCACAGTTGTAGGTTCCCGGCGCGGAGTGCTCATCGTACGTGTTGGCGAAGGGGCGCTCGGTGCCTTTGCCGCGGAGCACGTCGTACTGCTCGGGCGTGAGAAGCTGCTTCCACTCTTCCTCGGTATGAACGACTTCGTCAGGCATTGTCGCGACCTCCGATCGAGTTGTCGTGTTGGGAATCGTCGTCTCGGGGTTCCCGTACTGACTTGAGGCGTCACCACATCCGACGATAACGGAAAGAGTTACAACGAGAAGAGTCGCGAGTTTCATGGTAAATTGAAGATTCCGAGATAATCGCACTGAAGAGTGAAACAGGCGCGTTGCCGCTGGATTCGATAGGGTTGGTGGCAGCCCGAAAACCCTGTCAATTATTGTCTTCGGACAAGCCGGATAGATCAAGGGGACGAATGGGAATCTCCACCTTGTGAAAATCCCATCGCCCGACCGATCAAGCCGCGGCCGCGCGCGGTGCTTTCGGAAGACCGGCTCGCCCGCTGGACGTTTGAAGACGGTGCACCGGCGGGCACGGCCTATCAAGTCGTGATCGACGGCCAACGCATCGCGACCGTCCGATCACAAGGCGAAGACGTGATCGAGTTGAAATAGGCCCCTGGGTTATGCTTCAGCCGTCCGCGGTTCCGCTTATAACGCTTTGATGTATTGTAGGGGTTGGGCGTGGTGGCTCGGGTCCGATCGCTTCAGTTTCACCGTGGCGGATGGACGAATCGACTCCGTGAGCGGATCAGCAACTGGTCGATCAGTCTGTTTGAGATTATAATCGATACTTACTGAACTTATCCGAGCGGGATCGTAAACTGGCCGGGCAGCAACCGATCGCGCAGTCGCCCCTACTGGCCAACTAACCACCGGGCCCCATCGCACGGCCAACTCAGGCAAGTGATTTTTTTAATGCAGGCTGAACCGGAACAGTGCGATGAACTTCAATAGCGCACAATTCGCACTGTTCGCGACGGTTGTTGTGGGACTCTATTTGGTCCTTGCCAACGGACTGCGAAGCCGGCGGGCGACAAACATCTTTCTGCTGGTCTCCAGCTACATATTCTATGCCGGCTGGGACTACCGCTTTCTCTTCCTGATCATCTTCTCGACTATTGTCGATTACATCTGCGGCTTGGCGCTGGGCTGGCGGCTCCCGACGCGTGGCAATTGTGCTCTGCTGTTGCTGCTGCTTGCGATTGCGGCGCTGGTGCTCTGCGCGCCCATCAGTTGGGCAGCCATCTATTCCAGTCTGCTGCCAGCGGGCGCGTTCGCCGGTGGATGGTCGGAGCCCGTGGCGTTTAGGGTGTTCGCGCCGGGTGGCAAATGGCTGACCTGTATTGGCGCGCTATCGGCCGTTGCGGCGCTCGGCATGGCCGTCGCGATCGGGCGACGATGTCCCGGTTCGCTGAAGCGGCAGTTCTTTCTGGTACTTAGCATTGCGGCCAACCTCGGTCTGCTGGGGTTCTTCAAGTATTGCGATTTCTTTCTAGCCGAGTTGGAATCGGCAATATACCTCCTCGGGTTTCAGCCCCAGAGTTGGCGACTGGGGATCGTGGTGCCGGTGGGCATTTCCTTCTATACGTTCCAGACGATGAGCTACACGATCGATATCTATCGTGGCAAGCTCAGGCCGACCGGCTCACTTATCGACTTCGCGCTGTTCGTGGCCTTCTTCCCGCAGTTGGTTGCCGGCCCTATCGAACGGGCGGTCAACCTGCTTCCCCAACTGCAGAGGCGACGTCCTTTCGATTGGCGCCAGTTTCAGACCGGAGCGTATCTAATCGGCTGGGGGCTGTTTAAGAAGATATTCATCGCCGATAACCTGATCCGGCTCGTGGCCATGGCCTACGGTCCGACGGCCCAGCCCTTGGGGCCGCAAACCCTTGTTGCAACCTACGCCTTCGCCTTCCAGATATTTTGCGACTTCAGCGCCTACAGCGACATTGCCCGCGGCGTGGCTCGACTGCTTGGCATTGAACTGATGGTCAACTTCCGGGTGCCTTACATCGCCTGCAACCCGCGCGATTTCTGGAGACGCTGGCACATCAGCCTGAGCACCTGGCTACGGGACTACCTCTACTTCTCGCTGGGAGGCAGCCTGGGTACCGTCTCGGCGACCTATCGCAATTTGATGTTGACGATGGTGCTGGGCGGGCTCTGGCACGGGGCTCGAATGAACTTCGTTTGGTGGGGGATATTTCAGGGCCTCCTGCTCTGCGGTCATCGATTGGCCGAGCCGATGCTGCAAAACATAACGCCCCGCGGAGCCGCCGCGAAACGGCTTTTTGGACTGCTCTGTTGGATCATCTTCTTCAATTGTGTCTGCTATGGTTGGCTACTATTTCGCGCGGAGAGCAACCAGCAGATATGGCATCTCACCTGTTCGCTACTTACCGGCTGGGGGCAAGCCGCCGAGCAAATCGGCCTGGCGGCCCGACTCGTCTGGTTCTGCTGGCCGTTGTGGCTCGTGCAATACTTTCAGGTGCGCACCGGCAATTTGCTGGCCCCGCTATGTTGGGCCTGGCCGGTTCGCGCCGCTTTCTATTTCCTCTTGTTCTACCTGACAATCGTATTCGGTGCCTTTGATGCAGTCGAGTTCATCTACTTCCAATTTTGAGTTCGGTCCTTCCGAACGAGTGCCGCGACGCAAGGTCCCTTGGGCCGCGCTGGTGGTTCTGCCCTGCATTCTCCTGACGGAGTGGGCCCTGGACGCCAACCGGCAATGGTTCGCCGACGAGGCCGTCTGGCAATGGGAAGCCAAGCAAATGCTGGCGGCGGATGGCCGACTGGACGGGCAGGTCGTGATCCTCGGCAGTAGCGTGCTTTTCCACGGGCTGGATCCCACGCCCGCCAACGAAAGCTTGCCCGCCGATAAACAGACCGCCAACCTGGCGCTGAACGGCATGGTAATGCAGCATCGGGCACAAGAGCTTCGAGATCGCCTGGCGAGCGGCGCGGAGATCGATACGGGTGCTCGTATAATATGATGTTTCCCGGATCTCGGATTTCTGGTATGGTTG
>CAZDHN010000132.1:0-11614 GCA_964505115.1 uncultured Planctomycetaceae bacterium | reverse complement strand
GATCCGTCGCTTTGCTTCTTTCATCCGTTCAGCGCGTTCTTCGTCGGTAATCGGGACTACGTCATCGTAGAAGCCGGGAATCTGTATCTTGCCATCCCGGTCGACCAGCGCCGAAAGCATTTGGACCAGCGCGTTGGCCGGATTTGTCACCGGGCCGCCGAACGAGCCGGAGTGCAGGTCGCGATTCGGGCCCGTCAGCCGTAGCTCGAAGTAGGAAATTCCCCGTATGCCGTAATCGATTGCCGGCCGGTCGGGCGCGAACTGGCAGCCGTCGCTGATCACCACGCAGTCGCAAGCCAACCGCTCGGTGTCTTGGTTCTCGGCGATGAACAGATCCAGGTTCTTGCTCCCGACTTCCTCTTCACCTTCGATCAGGAACTTCAGATTCAGCGGCAGCCGACCGTTGACCGCCAGATGGGCCTCGGCGCTCTTCAGGTGCGTGAGCATCTGCCCCTTGTCGTCGGTCGCGCCTCGAGCGAACACGCTGCCGTCGCGCACGGTGGGCTCGAACGGGGGCGAAATCCACTGGTCGAGCGGGTCGGGTGGCTGAACGTCGTAATGTCCATAGACCAGGGCCGTTGGTGCGTCCTTAATCGGCGGCGACTCGGCGTAGACCAGCGGATGACCGGCGGTCGGGATGATCTCGGTGGCGAAGTCCATCCGGCGAAACTGCTCGGCCACCCAATCGGCCGCCCGACGGATATCACCACGACAGGTAGGATCGGCACTCACGCTGGGAATGCGGAGCAACTCGCACAACTCCCCCTCGAACCGTTCCGCGTGTTCTTCCAAATACCGGTCAATATCGATCATGCCTGCAAAAGATCCTTTCCGCCTGACAACTCGGACACCCACGCCGCGAAGCACACAATGATACAACACTCCAGTTCCCAGGAGAACAGCTCCAAAAGCCGTTATAGGTGGCCAGTTCAAAGTTAGCCCGGTCGCCTGCGACCGGAAAACGACCGGTTTCCGGTATTTTTCCCGTCGCAGGCGACGGGGCTAACACGTAATATCGCACGCCGAAGGGGATCGCACCTGTTTGTATATAAGCGTGGCTTATGATAAGATACGCTTATGAACATCGAAACACTACGGGTTTTCTGCGACGTTGTACGGCACCAGAGCTTCTCGCGCGGGGCGGCGGTCAATGACGTGAGCCAGTCGGCCGCCACGCAGTCGGTTCACCGCATGGAGAAGCATTTTGGCGTGCAACTGGTCGATCGGAGCAAACGCCCCTTCGTGCTCACGCCCGAGGGCCAGGCCTGCCACGATGGGTTTCGCGAGGTGTTGGAGTTGTACGACGCGGTGGAAACGCGCGTGCGATCCTTGCGTATGGAGATAACGGGCACGGTTCGCGTGGCGGCCATCTATTCGGTGGGTCTACACGACATGAGCCGCTGCATGCAGGACTTCATGCGGCAATACCCGAAAGCCAAGGTGCGGCTGGAATACCTCCGCCCCAACAAGGTCCACGCCGCGGTGAATAACGGCGAGGTCGACTTGGGGATCGTCTCCTATCCGGCCGCTTCACCCGACTTGACGATAGTCCCGTTGCGATCCGAGCGCATGGTGCTAGTCTGTAATCCGAAGCATCACCTGATGAGTCACGAGTCGATAACGGCCGAGCACCTGCAGGGCGAGGATTTCATCAGCTTCGACCGGGACCTGAGTATCCGCAAGGAGCTGGACCGCTACTTGCGCCAGCGTTCGGTATCGATTAGGATCGTGGCCGAGTTCGACAACATCGAGACGATCAAGCAGGCCGTCGAAATCGGGTCCGGCATAAGCATTCTTCCCGAACCGACCGTGCGGAAGGAAGTGAAAACCGGCAGCCTGGCGACAATCCACCTGATTGCACCCGAGTTGACCCGCCCGCTAGGAATCATTTACCGGCAACGCAAGGTATTCACGCCGACGACCAGCAAGTTCGTCGAACTGTTGACCGAGATGCAAGGCGATTCAGACAACGAGAGTTAAGATGCTTGAACAAGAGGTTCCGGTAACTATCGAGCCTTCGGGCAAAACGGCCTACGTGCTCCAGCGCACGCGGCTCATCGAGGCCGTGGCGGGTGCCGGCATTACGCTCGACGCGCCATGTGGCGGAGAGGGGACCTGCGGGAAGTGCCGCGTGATTGTCCGCCGCGGTGCCTGTCCGCCCTCGCCGGTCGAGCAAGAGCACCTCGACGAAGAGGAACTCGCCGAGGGTTACCGGCTGGCCTGCCAGACGCTTGTTTCCGGCCCCACGACCGTGGAGATTCCCGAGGCTTCGCTGCTTGCGGCCCACCACAAGATTCTCACGCAGTCGCAAATCGCGACCGGCAAAGCGGCCGATTCGGCCGTTAGCAAGCAATACGTGGAAATGTCGCCACCCGATCGGGACGACAGCCGGGCCGATCTGGTAAGGCTGTCCGAGGAGGTCGGTTCGTCGGGGGCCGACCTGGAGCTGATTCGCCGCTTGTCCGGCCGGCTCCGCGAAACCGAATACCGCGGCACGGCCGTCCTGGCCGACGGGCGGCTGATCGATTTCGAGCCGGGCAACACCGAGGCGGAGTGTTTTGGCATCGCCATCGACGTGGGCACAACCACGCTGGTCGGCATGCTCCTGGAACTGAACAGCGGCCGAGAGTTGGCGGTCGCCTCGCGGTTGAACCCGCAAACCGCTTTCGGCGACGACGTGATTTCCCGAATCCTCCACGCTCGAGAGAACCCGCAAGGACTGCACGAACTGCACGAAACGCTCGTCGATGCGCTCAATGAGATGATTGACGAGATGATCGGCGAATTGGCCGAGCAGGCCGCCGTGCGGCGGGAGCGGATATACGAGGCAACCGTCTCCGGCAATACCACGATGCAACAACTCTTCTGCCGGATCGATCCGCGCTGGCTCGGCGAAGTGCCGTTCGTGGCCTCCGTCGGAAACGGCCTGCTCGCGCCGGCGGCCCGGTTGGGAATACACATCCATCCCCGCGGCCGGGTCTATGTGATGCCGGTTATCGGCGGATTTGTCGGCGGCGATACGGTGTCGGGCATAGTGGCGGCCGAGTTAAACGAGGCGGAAGGCCCCACCTTGCTGGTCGACATCGGCACCAACGGCGAGATTGTCCTGTTTGCCGAGGGAAAACTCCTGGCCGCGGCCACGGCGGCCGGACCGGCCTTCGAAGGGGCGCGAATCTCGCACGGTATGCGCGGCTGTACCGGAGCGATCGAGAAGGTGATCGTCGACGGCCGGCTACGCACCAACGTGATCGGAAACGTGGCTCCGGTCGGTCTGTGCGGCTCGGCACTGATCGATTTGGCGGCCGAGTTGTTGCGATTCGGTATCCTTACCCCCGAGGGACGCCTGCTATCGCCCGACGAATTGCCGTCGGAGTTATCCGACGATCTGCGCCGCCGCCTGATCGACCACGACGGCCAGACGAGTTTCCTGGTCGTTCCGCAAGCGGAGACGGGCAGCGGCCGCGATATTGCGGTTACGCAACGCGACATTCGCCAGTTGCAGTTGGCCGGGGGAGCGATTAGGGCGGGCATAACCATTCTGCTCGCTCGGGTTGGATTGAAGCCGGCCGAGCTTGAGGGCGTGCTGATCGGCGGCGGTTTCGGCAACTTCATCCGCCGCAAGAACGCCCAGCGCATCGGCCTCTTGCCGCACGAGATCCAGCGCAGCCGCATCCGCTACCTGGGCAACACCTCGCTGGCCGGCGCCCGGCTGGTAGCCATTTCGAAGCAGGCCAGAAAATCGGCCGAAGAACTCGCGCGCCAAACCGAACACGTCGACCTCTCGACCGACCCGGATTTCTCGATGGTTTTCGCCGAATCGATGATTTTCCCATCCGACGGCGAGTGGTAGCGCGAGACATCGAGAGCCGCCCTTAATCGCGCACGCCGTGCGTGTTAGCCCCGTCGCCTGCGACGGGAAAAGTGGGGGAAACCGCCCATCTGCCGGTCGCGGGCGACCGGGCTAACCGGTTGTCTGACGCTGCTACTCGGCCGCGTAGGCAATGGCGCCCTGCACGTCTTCCTCCGTCAAGGATGGGTAGCTGGCGAGGATTTCTTTCGCGTCGACGCCGGCGGCCAGGTTATCCAGCACCACGGAAACCATGATCCGCGTGCCTTTGACGCACGCCTGCCCGTGACACACGGCCGGGTCAACGGTAATTCGCTCTTGCCAACTCATCGGTCTTCCTCCCTATCGGTCGCCACCACGCTCCCAATTGTACCCTACCACCGCCCGGATGGGGAGAGATATTCGGTCCCCGCTGCCACTATTCGCTGAGTTGGTCGATCTGCCAGAATAGGTCGTCCAGCAACAGCGGCTTGGAGAGGACGGCGGCGGCGCCGGCGGCAATCGCCCGATGGTGGTCTTCGATGCGGGGAAAATCGAGCAACGCGACGACCGGCGTCGGTCCGATCAATGTGGCCAGATGCTCGAGTTGGGCAGCTTCCGAATCGTCGCAATCGGTCCCGTCAAAGATGGCTACCAGCGCGTTTTCTGGATCGTTTGGCCCCTCGGGTGAGAGCCAGGCGGTCGAGTAGCCGCGCCGTCGGCAGGCGGCCGAGAGCCAGTCGTGCACTGCATGCTGCCGGGCGCGGATGGCGATCAGCCCCGAGCGCGACTGCTCTTCATCACTGGCGGCCAACAGGCGTTCCTCGTCGCTGGCGGTGGCGGGCAGGCCCCAGCCCGAGACCAGGCCGTCGGTCAGCCGGGCCAACTCCCGGGCGCAGCGCGGCAGCCATTCGTGCCAATAGATGCGGATCACGCCGGGTGACGGATCGCCGGTTCGCATCTCCCCTTCGCACCAACTACCCAGCAGCGCGAGAATTCGGGCCAGCGGCGCCAGATGCCGCAAGCGGTCGACAGCCTTGGCGGGAAATTGACCGGGCCGGGCCTGGGCCAGGACGATCAGGTCGGGCGTGATGCGGCCGGCGGTCAACTCGGCGACGGCCCCTTCGATGTCGTCTACCTGGACCAACCGGCCGAAACCGTCCAACGACAACCGGGCCTCTCGAAATTCAGCCCGATGAGTGTCGCCGATCAGCAAGATGGGTATCTCGCGCACATCTACTCCATGGGAAACCGCATCGGCATGAGCGAACTTTTTAATACGGGAGCACTAATCCACGCTAATCGACACTAATCTGAAAACAATCAGCGAAGATTAGCGTAGATCAGTGTTCCTGTTGCCTCGGCGACGTGGGAGCCCGGGTAAGCTGGGTAACGTGAGGTAATTTGCTTGCTCGTAAGCGATGGATAGGACCACGGATATACACGGCGCGGCCCACGGCCACAAGCAAAGAAACTAATAGACAGGATTAACAAGATTGACAGGATGTAGTTCCTTCTCTTGTCAATCCTGTTAATCCTGTTAATCCTGTCTAAAACTTCGTCAAGAAAACAAGCTTTCACGGGTTTGTAATACGGATGGGCACGGATTAAGACGCTATAGATATTTCATTTCTTGTTCCTTTGCGACTTGGCCTCTTTGCGGCTTTGCGTGAAACTCTTCAGAAGCCCATTCCCGCACCCCATTTTGCCGAGGACGAAAAGGGGACATTCTACTTTTCCGAGACTCCATTCGGCTCCAAAAAGTAGAATGTCCCCTTTTCAGTCCCCTTTTCAGTCCGCTGTCCCCTTTTCAGTCCGCAAGAATAAATGCTCATAGCTCACGGCTCATAGCTCAAAGCTCAATCTGACAAGTTGTTTTCGCCGTCGATAATAAGTTGATGGGCCGCTTTTGCGTCGGGTGCTTCGCGCAACGCATCGAGGAAGCCGGGCGCGGCAAGCACGCGGCTCAGCCGGGCCAATGCACGCAGGTGGCCCCGATCTTCAACCGAGCAGATCAGGAAGAAAACGTCGGCCATTGGGGCACCGGCCCCAAACGGGATACTGGAGTTGGTTCGGCCGAAGGCCAGGAACGGCTGGTCGAGGATCCGCGACATGGGGCGTCGCGGGTGCAACAGGGCGACGCCGTTATCCAGGGCAGTTGGATGCATATCCTCGCGCGAGCGGACGGCCTCGATCATCTTCTTGGTGTCCCAGAGCCAGCCGGTTTCAGCCGCCAGTTCGACCATCGACCTGATAACCGAGTTTCGGGTTCGCGCCGCCAGCGGCACGGCGATTGCCTCGCGCGGCAGCAATTCCACCAGCGATATCTCT
Organism: uncultured Planctomycetaceae bacterium; assembly: GCA_964505115.1. Taxonomy (GTDB): domain Bacteria; phylum Planctomycetota; class Planctomycetia; order Pirellulales; family Thermoguttaceae; genus CAZDHN01. The sequence continues at coordinate 5,457 of CAZDHN010000132.1, read as the reverse complement.
TCCCGGTCGTGAGCCGGCGCCGATCGCTGCAGCACGTTCTCCACGCCCTGGAGTTCCCCGTCGTCGGACAGGCCGATCTGCTGTTCCAGCCAATGGTGGATTTCAGCTTGGCTGAATCGCCACTGCCCTGCCACCTTGCGAGCGGGCAGCTTGTCGCGATCGGCCAGTTTTGCAACCTGTTGGGGGGTAAGGTGCAAATAGGCCGCCAGGCTATCGATGTCGAAGTCGGTTCTAGGCATGGCTGGGAAAACGGGCAAACTAGAAGGGATACGTGGCGGTCTCTTCAGCTATGTTCACCAATTGGCCCGGTTTTGTCCAGCCCAGGCGGGAAATTTGGAGGAAAGCAAGGGAAAAAGGAGAAGAGGGGAAAGGGGAAAGCGGCGGAGTAAATTGGCAGGGTCGGCGATGAGCCAATTTGATCGAGCTTTTTGGGAGTGCCGAGACAGCAGGGGAACACTGATCTTCCCTAATCTTCGCTAATTGCTTTCATAAGTATCGATTAGCGGAGATTAGCGTTCCCTGACAGAACTACCACGACAGTGCTTTTCTGAATGTCAATAGCCGCCGACGGAAGTCGGCGGTTGGCGCCGGGCAAAGCAACCGCCGCTTCCGCTGGCGGCTACTGGGGTATTGAGTGTGGGGCGTGGTTGGATTTGCAGATTTGCACTCACGACGGAATCCCGGCTTGACAGGGCGGCGAAAATCGGGACAATCCTGCCACCAATCGACCGGCCCAGCCGGCCGACTCATCATCAGCGGCTCCTTTGGCAAGGGATTGCGAACAGGTGACCGCCAAAGCGGACGCGGCTAGCAATAGGCATGGAGGCCTTACGCGATGCAAGCTTGTCCCAGCGGGACATATCGAATAAGTCTGCGTCGGCTGTTGCCAAAAGCCCAATTTTTGGGCGACGGCGACATCTACGTCAGCGCCTGCAAGTCCGACAGCCGGAAGCTCGAGCCGGGCGATCTGTTCGCCGCTCTGCCCGGCCGTACGGTCGACGGCCAGGATTTCATCGCCGAGGCGGTCCAGCGCGGTTGCTCCGGCATCCTCGCCCGGCAACCAGTTGAAGGCCTCGATCTGCCCGTTTGCGTGGTTCCCGACGTACGCGACGCCTTCGGTCGCGTGGCTCACGCGCTGGCCGGAAACCCCAGTCGCCAGTTGAAAGTGATTGGCGTGACGGGCACGAACGGCAAAACCACGACTAGCTGCCTGATCGCCCGAATGATGGCCAAAGCCGGTCATCGGGTGGCCTTGTCGGGTACGCTGGGTTACTTCGACGGCGACGATTGCCGCGACGCGACGCTAACCACTCCGCCGGCCGACGAGTTGGCCGATTGGCTTTCACGATCTGTCGCCAACGGCTGTTCGCACGCCGTGATGGAAGTTTCCAGCCATGCCCTGGCGCAGGCCCGACTGGCCGGAATCAAGCTGGACGCCGCCTGCGTGACGAACGTGAGCCGCGATCATCTCGACTACCACCGCACAATTCAGGATTACCGGCTGACCAAGTCGAAGCTGTTGGATTATCTCTCGGCCGAGGGGCTGTCGGTAATCAACGCCGACGATCCGACTTCGGCCGCCTATCTGCGATTCATCGACGGACCCGTGCTCACGGTCGGTATCCACTCGGCCGCCGAGATAACGGCCACGATCGTGGAGCGATTTGCCAGCGAACAGACGTTCCTGCTAAGCGCCGGTAGCGATACCGTGCCGGTTCGCACGCGGATGATCGGAACGCATCACATCTACAACTGCCTCGGTGCCGCGGCGGTTGGGTTAGCTTACGGCATGGACCTGACGACGATAGTTCGCGGGCTGGAGGCCGTCGAGTACATTCCCGGCCGGCTGCACCGGGTCGAGTGTGGTCAGCCGTTCGGCGTGTTTGTCGACTACGCTCACACCCCCGACGCCTTGGCCGGTTCGCTGCAAGCCTTGCGCGCGGTGGTCGAAGGCCGGCTGATCTGCGTGTTCGGAGCCGGCGGCGACCGCGACCGAGAGAAGCGACCCTTGATGGGCCGGGCCGTCGAAGCGGGGGCCGACATGGCCGTCATCACCACCGACAACCCAAGAAGCGAAGACCAGCGGGAAATAACCTGCGATATCCTGGACGGATTCGAGAATCCGACCGAACCGGCCATTTTGGACGATCGGGCCGAGGCAATCTGCTGGGCCCTGGAGGAAGCGCGACCGGGCGATTGCGTGCTGATTGCCGGAAAGGGACACGAAACCCAGCAAATCATCGGCAATCAGCGACTTCATTTCGACGACTACGAGCTTGCACAAGCCTGGCTATACGAAAAACAACCCCATACGCCGGTCGGTCCCTAGGCGACCGGTCGGGAGTGATTTACTCGTAGCTGGATTCGCAAGAATTCAGCCGCCATGCGAAGAACCGAATTCTTGCGAATCCGGCTACCATACTCTCCATGAAACAACCAACGCTCTACAACCTGCACGAAGCGATCGGCGGCAAGCTGAGGCCGGCTGCCGGCACCGTGGCCGAGTTGTCGGATACCGGCTTGGGGCCGGTTGTGACCGATAGCCGGCAGGTTGAGCCGGGCGATGTTTTCTGGGCGATTCGCGGCCCGCGATACGACGGAACCAATTTCGCCGCCGAAGCGCTTGCCCACGGAGCGGCCGGAGTGGTTGTCCGCCGAGCGGTACAAGTTCCGGCCGACCGCTGGATGATCACCGTCAAAGACACCCAGCAGGCGCTTTGGCAATGGGCTGCCTGGCACCGGCGACGTTTCGGCGGAACCGTGATCGGCGTTACCGGCAGCGTGGGAAAAACCACCACCCGGCAGATGATCGACACCGTGCTCCGGGCCCGATTGGTCGGGTCGGCCAGCCCGCGAAACTACAACAACCACATCGGCGTACCGCTAAGCATGTTGGCGATCGAGCCCGAGCACGACTACGCCGTGCTGGAGTTGGGTGCCAGCAGCGCGGGCGAGATTGCCGCGTTGTCGCAACTGTGCGCCCCGAAGTTGGGTGTAATTACGCACGTTGGCGACGCGCATCTGGGTGGGTTCGGTTCCCGGCAGGGAATCGCCCAATCCAAGGCCGAATTGCTGGCCGCCCTGCCCGAGAATGGTCGGGCCGTGCTGGTCGACGATCCTTGGGTACGGCAGATGGCCAGGCACTGCAAGGCTCCGATTACCTGGGTCGGATGTTCGTCCGATTGTGACATTCGGGCCGAGAACGTATTGAGCGTTGCCGGCACCCTCTGCTTCACCGTGCGAGACACAACATTCCACCTGCCCGTCTGGGGAAAACACCATCTGGGCGCCGCTTTGGTGGCCGTGGCCGTGGGGCGCGCCTTGGGATTCGACCTGGATGAAGTGGCCGAGTCGCTTGCCCAATTCAACCCGCTGCCCATGCGATGTGAGGTGGTCGACATTCGAGGCGCCACCGTCATCAACGATACTTACAACGCCAGCCCCACCGCCATGCGAGCCGCGCTGGAATTGCTACGCGACTTCGACACGGCCGGACGCCGGATCGTCGTCTGTGGCGATATGGCCGAGCTGGGCGACGAAGCGGCCAGCCTGCACCACCGCTTGGGGAACGAGATCGTGACCATCGGCCGGGCCGATATGGTAATCGCCTGCGGGCAGTTCGCTCGAGACGTGGTCGAGGGTGCCCGCATGGCCGGGTTGCCGACCAATCGGGCGATCCCCTGCCGCAACGCCAAGGAGGCCATGCCCTTCGTGGGCCAGGCGGTGTTGCCGGGCGACGTCGCACTGGTGAAGGGCTCCCGCATAATGGCCATGGAACGAGTCGTCGAAGCACTTCGCCAATACCCGCAACGTCGGAGTGCGTGACTCTAACGGTAACAAGAATACGCAGTAACGGAGATCCAACGAAACAGATGTGAATTCCATCGAATGTGTTGAGTTTGCGGGAACTCAGCACTACCCTCCCTCCTGGGTAGGAGCAATTAACTTGCCGGACACGGTGGTATCTGGGTCAACCGCCCCGGCAAGTGCTTCGCGGTGGAATTCTTGACTGAGCGCCGGGGCGGCGTCTATCGCGCCGCTCCGGTTGCTCAGGGATATTTTTAGGTCGGAAATCGGAAATCGGAGGTCGGAACCGCATAGCGGACGGCCTCCGATTTTCAACTTCCGACTTCCGACTTCTAATCTCCGACTTCCGACTTCCCGTATGCTCGTTTGGCTGCTCAATCATTGCGCGACTGACTACGCCGCGGCGTTGGAGAAGATTACCTTCCGCGCTTCGGCGGCGGCGGTGGTTAGTTTCCTGCTGGCGGTCGTGTTGGGTGGCCGGATGATCGGCTGGCTGGCCACCCGATTCCGCGAGCCGATCAAGTGCGACTCGCCCGAAATCCGCCGGCTGCATCTAGCCAAGCAAACCACGCCGACGATGGGAGGCCTGTTCATTGTCGCCGGTCTGGTGGTCGGAACGCTCGTGCTGGGTGATCTTGGGAACGCCTATCTGCAAACGGCCCTGTTGGTGACCGTCGGGTTGGCAACCGTCGGCGTGGTCGACGACCTGGCAAAACTTCGAGTCGGCGGCAAGGGAATCTCCGCCCGATCGAAACTGCTGGGCCAAACCGCCGTGGCCTCGGTGGCGGCCCTGATGGTCTACCACCAGCACGCCGCGGTCGGCGAGACGTTCCAACTATGGATACCCTGGGCGGAATCGCCGCTGACGCTCGGCTGGGCTTTCCTCCCGCTGGCCGTGGTTGTGATCGTCGGATCCTCCAACGCCGTGAACCTGACCGACGGGCTGGACGGGCTGGCCGGCGGATGCCTGATTTGCGCCGTGGGGGCAATGACCGTCGTGGCCTACGCCAGCGGACACGCCGAACTGGCCGAGTACCTGAATCTACCACGAATTCCCGGCGCCGGCGAAATGACCGTCCTGGCCGGCGGCATGATCGGCGCCATGCTTGGGTTCCTCTGGTTCAACTGCCACCCGGCCCAGGTTTTCATGGGCGATACGGGCTCGCTGCCGCTGGGTGGACTGCTGGGGCTGATCGCCGTGATAACGCGGCAGGAACTGCTCTTGATCGTCGTCGGCGGCGTGTTCGTCGTCGAGGCGGCCAGCGTGATTATCCAGGTGGGATACTTCAAATGGAGCGGGCGGCGAATCTTCCGCTGCGCGCCGCTGCACCATCACTTCCAATTGCTCGGCTGGCCCGAAAGCCGGATCACCGTCCGCTTCTGGATCGCCTCGGCCGTTTTCGCCATCCTAGGCATCGCCTGTTTGAAACTCAACGTCCGCGAGAACCGGCCGCCAACTACCACAACGATTTCGACGGCGTCGGTGGATTCACAACATGGCGCCCGCCACCCAATAGCCGCGCTAGGTATCGATGCCAAGTAACTCTCTTCATGTTGCGTTTGCCGGCGGTGGGACTGGGGGACATCTGTTTCCCGGTCTGGCGGTTGCCCGGCTGCTGGCCGAGCGGATGCCCTCGATGCGAGTCACCT
>CAZDHN010000131.1:0-11675 GCA_964505115.1 uncultured Planctomycetaceae bacterium | reverse complement strand
ATACTAATTATCGTTGAGAAGGTCACTCTTTACCGCCTTCTATCGGCATATCCACCCCCATTCTCCGGTAAAACACCACTATTTGAGTAGTTTTACACGCCTGTTATCTAGCCCGTTTTGCGAGGCGGCGGTCGGCCGACTGGTCATGCGAAGACGCCGATCAACGACCGACTCGACCAGGGCACGCAACTGTTTGTCATCGGGTTCATGGCGTAAACACCAAGTCAAATGTTCTTCGGCCTCGCCGTATTCGTTCACTGCGTACAGGCATTCCCCCAGCGCGCGTCGAGCCTGGTAATGAGAAGCGTCACTGCTGACGGCGTTGCGTAGGCACCTCAGGCGGGCCGAAGGGTCATCCAACGTGGCGTACACTTTGGCCGCTTCCACCCAATGTGGCGTGGCGAGTCTGCCTTCCAGTCGCTTGGCCTCGTTCTCGTGGACTTGCGAGCGTCGCTGCCTCACAACTCGCAACTCGTTTGGCCGCTTGTGTTTACCGTACAATCGCTCCATGCACCGCAATGCCCTTTCGTCTGGCTGGAAGGTTTCGAAGATGAAACTGGCGGGCACCTGAGGCGTCAGGTGCGACAGCAGCTTGTCCTGGTAGAGTGAACCGGCCTGAAAAGAGGCCTTCCAGAGGGCGATTGCTCGGTCTAAATCGCCGGCTAGTACGGCTTCCTGGCCCGCGGCGAACAGCACGGACCCGTCGAACGGCCGCACTTTCAACGCCTGATCCACATAGGCCGCTTCGGCCGGCGAATTGGGCCCGTCAAGAAACGAAAGTTTGGCCAAGCACAAGTACGCATGACCTTGCAAGGTGCATAACCAGGCCGCTTGCCGAGCGTGTCGCAACGCCTGATGGAGATGCCCGCATCGCTCGCCAAACGCGCGCTTGAGCCAGTCCTGCATTGCCGAGGCCGACTCGAACCGGGAGGCCAGGGCCGCCTCGCGGACCTGTCTCACGTCGATGGGAAGCACGTCCGGGTCTTCGGGGAGATTGAATATTTGGAGGTGGACTGATGCCAATCGGCAGTGCGCTCGGCTGTCGTCGGGCTGAAGTTCCACCACTCGCGACAGTTCTTCCGCCTGAAGTTCGAGTGACTGAAGATCGGGGGATTTGCCGTTCCAGGCAAGTGACAGAGCCGAGCGCAGATAGTGATGCCAATGCGGCTCCGCTTTGCATGCGGCCAGCCGGTTGTTCAGCATGGAGAAGCCAATCACGACCAAGCATCCGGACACCGTCAGCCAGGCGGCACGGGAGATCCACGTCCGATTGGCGGTGTCATCTCGCCGATCGTCGCACATCTGCCGCAATCGACAGGCACAGGCGGCAAACAGCACGACGGCAACCATGCAGCCGGGCACGTACCAGACGAAATCGACCATCGAATGCAGGAAACTGGCAGCCAAGCCCGGCGCTATTGCCGCCAAGCAAAGGAATACCTTGGGCGAGTCGGCCAGACGGAGGCAGGTCGTGCACCAGTAGACACACAACCCGACGCCGATCAAGGCCAGCGCCAGCCCCGGCAGGCCGGTTTCCGAGGCGATTTGCAGATAGCCGTTCTCGGCATGAGTAGCTTCTAGCCCTTCGAATAAGGGCGGGGTCTGGAAGTAGATCGGTATGATCTCACGGTGGCTTCCCAGTCCGGTACCGGTTAGAGGACGATCGGCAATCGCCGCGAGATTGGCTTGCCAGAGTCGCTGTCGCAGGCCATATTTATCCAAGTCCTCTATTGAGCCCAGGTCATCCAATCGGCTTGTCACTGCCTCGTAGCCATACACACCCAAGCAGATGACGACCAGCAACCCGACCGCCAACACGGCCAGGACAGATTTTCCGTTGGTCAGCGACCCGCGGTAGAGGATGAGCATCGTGACCAACGCGGCAACAGACATGGCCAGCGCCCCGCCTCTGGAGAGGGTCAAGAGTCCGGCAAAGCTTGCCACGACTAGCGCGATTCCACGAAGGCCCACTTCGACATTCAGGCGGTTGGATGATCGACCGAACCGCGATTGCCGAGTCCGCCGGCGGCTGGTTTGGACCGCATCCATCACCCACCAGACAAGCGGCCCAATTCCAAGTGCGATGAATTGGGCGAAGTGATTGCGATTGGTAAAGCTTCCGGTCAGATTTGCCGACGTGCCGGCCAACGGATATTCGAAGAACCAGAAGTACTTGCCGTTGCTTGCCAGATACTGAGCCAAGCCGAAAACGGCCATGGCAACCGTGGAGATCGCCATCCAGCGAATCAGACGCTCCACGTCCTCGATCCGTTGAACTCGCTGCATCGTGGTAAAGAACAGCAGCACAAAGGCGAGTAGTAAGATGAGCGTCTGGCGAGTGGCAATGGGAGCCAGCGACAAGGTGTTCCACGTGCCGAGCGTCGGGGTGCCGAGCGTCGGGGTGCCGAGCGTTGGGCCATCCGCGCCGGTTCCCCAGAGTGGCAATATCTCGGCCGACCGCGGGCAGAGCACTTCCAGGACCGACGGAGGCAAAGCCACCAGTTGGAAACCGACCAGCACCAAGGCCGCCGGCAGGAGCAGGTCGGCCGGCGACCGGATCCATGCGGCGCGCGCCCGGAGCGATTGTCTTAGGCACCAACAGGTCGATCCCCAGATCGCCGCTGCCACCAGGACCACTTGTCCCAGGGCCACGCGGCCTCCCATCACCAAAGGCACGAAGAAAACGGCGGCTACCAGCCCGGCGTCAACGAATCGCAACAGCAGGGCATCGAGTCGGGCGGTCGCGGAGGGGCTTACGCCTGCCGGCACGCCACAATGCGGCTGCAAGGGGTAGTTCGTACTGTTCGAAGCACTTGCCATCCAAGTCGACTCGGTTAGCGCATCTGACGTTTGTTCAACTCGCCTTACGCGGCGTCCGGCAACGCCCTGCGAGTGGGACGCAGGAACTCGTCCTTGTCTTCGGTCGTTTCCTGAGTTTCCTCGTCCGCACCGTAACTATACCCGTAGCCGTAGCCGTAACCGTAGCCGTAGCCGTAATACCCTTCACCCTTCTTGGTACTGAGGCGATTGGCGACGATTCCAAGGACCGTGATACCCAGAGCGGCGAAGCTTTCGGTGACTCTCATGACCAGTCTCCGCGGGTTCTTTTCCGGCTGCACGACAAGCAACACGCCGTCGACCTGTCGGCCGACGATGGCCGTGTCGGTGAACATGGCGGGCGGACCATCGACGAGGATCTGATCGTAGCTTGTTTCGGCCCAGGCCAGCAGTTCCTGGAAGCGATCACTGGAGAGCAATTCGGCCGGATTGACGGGCCGCGGGCCGGACGGCAAGACGTCGAGATTATCCAGCAGCGAGCAATGCAGGTTCGCGGCCACGGCATCGGCGATCGGAAGCTCGTCGCGAAGGGCCGTGGCCAGGCCTTTGGTGCCGCGCAGGTCGAGCAGCGGCGTCAGGCCGGGACGACGCATGTCGGCGTCGATCAGGAGCGTTTTCTTACCCAATTGTGCATAGACGGCAGCCAGGTTCGCGGTAACGGTCGTCTTGCCGTCACCCGGCTCGCTACTCGACACAACAAGGCTTCGCACGCCGCCCTCGGCAAAGGAAAGGGCCGTTCGCAGAGTCCGGAAGGCCTCGGTCTCGGTGGCGTTAGGCCGCCTGTGAACGTGCAGCGCGCCAACCCCGACCTCCTCAATCAGTTCGAATTCCTGAAGCATGGCAATCACTGGAATACCCAACTGCAAATGCAACTCCTCCGGCGAACGGAAGTGGTCGTCCAGCAGGTCTTGCACATAGACGATACCCAACCCGGCGCACAGCCCGATCATCACGGAGAGAAAAATGACGACTACCGGGCGCGGCGAAACGGGTGACGATGAAATCTCGGGGGGGCTGAGAATGGAAGTCCTCAACATGCCACTCTCCTCGCCGATGTCGATATCCTTGATGCGTTCCAGGACCACGTCATAAAACTTCCGCAGCCGATTCAGGTCAAGTTCCAGAATCTCCAACTCAGCCATGCCCTGATCGAGATTGATCGCCCTTTGCTTCTCCTTCTCGTAGCTGAGTTGAAGGGACTTTTCATGCTCGATGCACTGGTTGAGCTGATGCCGGGCCATCTCCAGCAACATCGGAGCCAGTTCCCGATCACCGATTTCCCTCAATCGGTCTCTCTCTCTCTGGCGCCGGTTCCGAAGGTATTCCTCCGCCACCTGGATTCTCTGCTGAATCTCGCGTACCTTGTGGTGAGCGGGACCGTAAAGCTGCAAAGCCGACTGCAGCGCGGCCTCGTTCGTAACCAACTGCTGATTCAGACGCGATTCCGTTGCGTTGTTGGCCGTACCCAGGCCCAATCGTTGTAGCGATACCTCGCGGCCGACCGAATTGACCATCTCCATGGCATACTGCTGGAGATCCTCGCCGTTGCGGATGGCGGAATCGACGGACGCATATAGCGATTGGGCCATGAGCCGCTTTTCGTGCGCCTCGGTCAAGGAGTTATTCAGGCTGATCGCGCGCTTGACCACCACGTTGATCCCGGTATCGCCCTCGCGAATCACCAGCTCTCCCGCCTGACCACGCGTGGTTAACAGTTCGGCTTCCTTCTCGCGCAGTTGATCTTCCAGCTTCGACTTGTCCTTGGTGAGTATTTCAAGAATCTCGCGGGCCGTACCCTTGTGCAACTTCTCCATGTAGGCCAGGTACGCACTGACGAGACTGTTGACCACCGCCACCGCCGCTCGCGGATCCTTCGATTGGTAAGCGACATCCAGGATATTGGCTTTTCGGGCTTCCGTTATCGTAAGACTCCGTTTTAGTACCTTCGTCCACGAATCCTTGGGCGAATTTGCCAGATCGATTCGATCCTCCGGCCCAAGCGCTGCCACTGCGTTCTCGAGTACTTCTTCGCTGGTAAACATGCTCTTGTAGGTAGGCATCAGGTCGCGAACCATCCGTTCACCCGAAAGGCCCACGTTCATCGTGTCCGCGCCGCGTTGCAGAACCAAGAGCGATGCTCGCGATTCGTAGATGCGCGTTCTCGTGGCGTAGTAGAGCCCTCCCAGCAGACAACTGGCCACAAGGACCGTGATAATCACGCCCTTGCGATACCGTGCCGCGCGCAGGAATCGCAGAACCTCTTGGATCGGGTTAACCTCGACATGGCGTTGAGATGCCCCGGCCACGCTCGGAAGTTGGTCTTTCTGCATGTTTGTCACAAGCCTGTAAGTGCCGGATTTCAAGCCGTTTTTCCACTATTGACCCTTGCATAGCCAATGATCCAGGGCGAAGCCCGGTTCCCTGGCGGGACCCCCTTGAGTCACGCATTAGCTATGCAAGAATCAATAACCTCAAACATCGTTAAAAACTCAACAATCTTTCAGAACCGTTCCGTTTGGTTGCGGCTTCGGCCGCACTAGGATATTCGCTCCGAAGACACGCTCAGCCAGTCAATCGATGTTAGAACATCGGCACGCTTGACCCGAAGGCGAACCCGACCTTGTGAATGACGTCCATCATCACGGTCAGCGGGGTCTGCTCGACGCTGACCACGTCGCCCGGCGCCAGCCGCACGTTCTCTGTTGCGTCACGCTTCGCCCCCTTAAGACTCACTTCGACTATCGCCGAGCCCCCATCCTCCGGGACGTTGCGGATTACGTATATCTTGTCAGCCAACTGTTGCGACATGCCGCCCGCCATGGCGATGGCGCCGAGTACGTTGAGTTCGTGGTTGACCGGGAAATCGTACTGCCCCGGCTTCCGTACCATGCCGATGACCTGAACCGACTCGGGATTCCGCCTCTCCACTCGGACGACGGCCCCGTCGTCGAGGTAGTTGTCCGATGAGCGCTCGACAACCGTATTCGCCAAATCGAGGCATACCAACTCGACACCCCTTACCCCGCCCTCGGTCGTGTTGCTGGCGAGTTGCACGTTTGCGTCGGGAGGCGTTCCGCCGGCCGCCAACCGACTGCGATTAACCGGCCTCCGTATTTCAACCTTCGTCCCGGCGTCCTCGTCCAGCCCTCCCGCGGCTACTATCGCGGCCATCAAATGGCTCGCCTCGCGAGGTATTTCGTGGATGCCGGGCTCCTTTACGGCCCCCACCACGGTAATCCGGTTGACCCGCTGATGCTTCATGGTCACGGTGACCTGCGGCTGCCGATACAATCCCCGATGGACGCAAGCCGCCGCGATCGTCTGTTCGGCACCCGCCAACTCCAAGCCGGCCAAGGGAAGATGGCCAATCTCCGGCAATAGGGCCCTGCCACTGGTGTCAACCCTAATCGGAAACACGCTGATCGCGTCCTTATCCAAACCGGCCGCGAGCGATACTTCCAAAACGTCGCCGCACCCGATCCGCTCGTTGTTGGTCGGGGGTCCGCAGAAACGCGAGAGATCCACGGTCTGTGCATTCAGGGTAGGCGGAGCATGAAGATTTGCCGGACAGGTCGTCGCCGTGTAGTGGCGGCGCCCAGCACATCCGCTCAGGCCGACCATCAACCCGATCGCAACCACCAACATCCTTGCGATGATGAACGGTTTGCCGTGGGCGTAAACTGACAGCAGGGGCGAGAAGTCGCTCATTTGAATCCAAGACCAGTGAATAGGTAGAAGAGGCTGTCGCTGTGTTCCGCACGAGATTTCACAGGTACGCCGTGCGGGGCACTTCCATTGGAACACCAAGAGGGCGTCCACAGCCTCCTTCGTCGGCATGTCTAGCCAGAAAGTTCTGCCCAATCCGGATAAACTCCCAAAAAATCCCACCCTCACCGATCATTGGGACAGTTTAGGTAAAGCGGGAAGGCAGTAGCCGCCCCAAACCGACGATTTTCGGCCGCTTGCGGCGATCGAACCACCTACTTGGGTGACTCAAATGAGCCTGACTGTGGGCAAACCGATCTGAGAGGCGGTTTGGCGTGGTAACAATCTGTGCCACCCGTCATTTATTCCGCCACATACGTGGCGGCCCACGTAGGCTGAGTCGCTCAAACCAACACCCTTGGACCAATCTCCCCGGCCTTCTGGTGTGTCGATCGAATGAACTGGGCTTGCACGGTCTTTCCAAGACCGATAATATCGCCCCGCTCATCTCGGCCGCTCGGATGGTGCTAATCCGAGTTCTCCGGGCACAAACGGTCATCAGCGGCTTGAGATGGTCGTTATCCGGCAGTCTGAAGGTGCGGATTGGGCAACCAATCTCGTCCGACGCTGACAGGTTACTATAACCGCATCAAGGGTTATTTGGGGGCGAATGTCACCCACGGGAACGGAGTGCGCCACGGACGAGCCCGGTTCCCCGGAAAGTGGCTCTGATCGGCCCATTGATTATGCAAAGATGAATCAATAACAAACCATTGAACGAAATGCGATTACTACATTAGCGAGCAAGGGATCGAAACGATGAAACAAGTGCTTTCCAAGCAAGGTGGCATCCTGGTGGATGAGGTCCCGGCGCCTCGGGTGGAACCGGGTACGGTTCTTGTGCTGGTCGATCACTCCTGCATTTCGGTGGGGACCGAGATGGCTTGCGTCAAGGCGGGTGGTGAACCGCTTTGGATGCGGGGGCTCCGCAATCCGCAGTTGGTACAAAAGGCCATGAAGATGGCTTCGACCCAGGGGATTCGCAAGACCCGGCAGATGATCCACGACCGGGGCCAGGCGTCCAGCGCAATGGGCTACTCGGCCGCCGGCGTTGTTGTTGAAGTCGGCCGCGGCGTGACGGAATTTCAGGTAGGCGACCGCGTGGCGTGCGCCGGGGCCCAATGCGCGCATCACGCCCAATACATCCGCGTGCCGACCAACCTCACCGTTCCCGTTCCCGATCAGGTCGAGCTATCACATGCCAGTTCGGTGGCACTGGGCGCAATTGCCATGCAGGGCGTGCGTCGCGCGGTGCCCACGCTGGGTGAGACGTTTGTCGTGATCGGTCTGGGGATATTGGGGCAAATGGCCGTGCAGATGCTACGCGCCAACGGTTGCCGCGTTATCGGCACGGATCTGGATCGGGACCGAATCGACCTGGCCAAGCGGCTCGGCATGGAGATCGGTTTTCATCCGGATGACGGTCAAGACATCGATCAGGTTGCCCGACTCACCGACGGGATAGGAGCCGACGGCGTGATCATCACGGCGGCAACGCCCTCCAGCGAGGTGCTATCCGGCGCGTTCAAGATGTGCCGTCGCAAGGGGCGCGTCGTTCTGGTGGGCGACGTGGGACTGGACATCAATCGGGCCGACATCTACCAGAAGGAACTCGACTTCTTCGTCTCCACCTCCTATGGACCCGGCCGCTACGACAGCGCCTACGAGGAAGACGGCGCCGATTACCCGGTCGCTTATGTCCGCTGGACCGAGAACCGCAACATGAGTGAGTATCTACGGTTGCTGGGCGACCGGCGGATCGACCTGAAGCCGATGGTCTCGGCAGTTTACCCCGTCGACGACGCGGCGGAGGCCTACCAGCGATTGAAGGATCCGACCGACCGGCCGATGATGGTCCTCCTAAACTACCCACAAGGCACCGATGCCGACGCCGGTCGGCCGGCGTGCAAGGTGGCTAATAGGAACGTAACGGCGGCTGGCTCCGGCAAGCTGCGAATCGGGGTGATCGGCGCGGGTTCCTTCGCCCTGGGCATGCATTTACCGAATCTCCGAAAAATGGACGATCGTTTTCAGATTCAGGCTATTGCCGATCGGATCGGCCATACGGCCCTCTCGGTCGCCAAGCAGTTTGGAGCCGGTTACTCGACCACGGATTATGGCCGGGTGCTCGAAGACCCGGAGGTGGACGCGGTCATGCTAACCACCCGTCACGACCAGCACGCCCGGATCGCGCTGGAAGCTTTGGAGGCGGGCAAACACGTCCTGGTCGAGAAGCCGATGGTCTTGACCGTGGAGGAGTTGGAGCAAATCAAGGAGTTCTACGCCTGTAGATCGGAGACCGACGCACCGGTGCTTCTAACCGCTTTCAACCGCCGCTTCTCACCGGCGGCCCGGCGGATTCGCGAACTGACCGAGAACCGTAGCAACCCGATGATCATCAACTACGTGATGAACGCCGGCTACATTCCGCTGGACCATTGGGTTCATGGCGAGGAGGGCGGAGGCCGCAACCTGGGCGAGGCGTGTCACATCTACGATTTATTTACCTGTCTGACGGGAAGCCGGGTGGGCGAAGTAACCACAATGCGGATCGCGCCGTCGACGGGATACTACAGCCGTTCGGACAACTTTGTCGCCTCGATGACTTTTGAAGATGGTTCCGTGGGCACGCTCACCTATACGGCCTTGGGCGCGAGCGAATATCCCAAGGAGCAAATGCAGGTGTTTTGCGACGGCCGGGTGATCGTGCTCGACGATTACCGGCGCGTGACGGTTGCCGGTTCCAAGCGCGGCGGCATGAAGTTATCCGTGGCCGACAAGGGCCACAAGCGCGAGGTGGAATTGCTGGGTGAAACGATCCAGAACGGCGGCCAATGGCCGATCCCCCTCTGGCAGCAAATCCAAGCGACGGAAATCGCCTTTCGTGTCGAGCAATCGCTCACCCAACCCGAGGCGACACGCCTGGCGGCCGCGTAGCAGTTTCGTTGATTGTCCATCAGCAGGTTCAGCCGACACTAGCAGCGAGAGACTGAAGCATGTGTGGAATTGTTGGAGCGCTTTCATTCAGCGGTAGCCGGTTCTCCGCAACCGAGCCTTACATAACCCGGATGCGCGATACAATGGAGCATCGCGGTCCGGACGGGGCGGGCACCTGGGTATCGGGTGACGGGCGCGTGGGGCTCGGTCACCGGCGGCTGGCCATCATCGACCTGACCGAAGCGGCCAACCAGCCAATGTGCAACGAGGACGGGACGCTTTGGGTTACCTTCAACGGAGAGATTTACAACCACGCCGAAATCCGCAATGAGTTGGAACAGATCGGCAACCATCAATGGAAAACGACACATTCCGACACGGAAGTGATACTGCACGCTTTCGAGCAGTGGGGTATTGATTGCCTGGAGAAGTTTCGCGGCATGTTCGCCATCGCGCTGTGGGACGCCGCCGCCCGTGAGCTCTGGCTGGTTCGCGATCGGATCGGCATCAAGCCGCTTTACTATAGCGTTCACCACGGCCGGATCACGTTTGCCTCGGAAATCAAGGCGCTGCTGGCCGACCCCGAGCAGCAGAGGGCGGTCGACGAGCAGGCGCTCTATCATTACCTGTCGTTCCTGACGACACCGGCCCCGCAAACCCTATTCGCGGGCATCAAGAAGCTGCCGGGCGGCTGCTGGCTGCGTGTTCGCGAGGACGGCCGGACCGAGGAGCGTCGCTACTACGAGCTTTGGGACCACACCACGCCCATGCCCGACGCCTCGGATGACGAGATGGCCGAGCGGGTTCTCGATGAGTTACGCCGCGCGGTTCAGTATCGCAAGGTGAGCGACGTGCCGGTCGGCGTGTTTTTGTCGGGTGGGATCGATTCCAGCACGAACATGGCGCTCTTCTCGGAAGACGCCGGCGGGCCGGTCAAGTCGTTCACCATCGGCTACCAGGGCGAGTACGAAACGTACCAGAACGAATTGCACTACGCCCGGCAAATGGCCGACTTGGTGGGTGCCGAGTACAACGAGCGGCTGCTTTCGGTCGACGACCTGTTCGATTTCCTGCCGCGGATGATCCATCTGCAGGACGAGCCGATCGCCGACCCGGTCTGCGTGCCGGTCTACTACGTCTCGAAGCTCGCCCGCGACAACGGCGTGATCGTCTGTCAGGTAGGCGAGGGCGCCGACGAACTCTTCTGGGGCTACCCGGGCTGGAAGACCTCGCTTCGGCTGCAAAACCTCAACGATTGCGTACCGGTGCCGCACTTCGCCAAGCGAGCCGCGCTGGCCTTGGCGCGGTCGCTGGGCAAGGAGGGCACCGGCAAGTACGAGCAACTCCGCCGGGGCGTGGCTCGCCAGCCGGTCTTCTGGGGCGGCGCCGAGGCATTCAACGAACCGCAGAAGCAGCGCCTCCTTTCGCCGCGCCTGCGGAAGGAGTTCTCCGGATACACAAGCTGGGAAGCGATCAAGCCGATCCGCCGTCGCTTCGAGGAGAACGCCTGGGAGACGTCGAATCTCAATTGGATGAGCTACCTGGACCTCAACCTTCGCTTGCCGGAACTGCTCTTAATGCGTGTCGACAAGATGGCCATGGGCGTTAGTCTTGAAGGTCGGGTGCCGTTCCTGGACCACAAGTTCGTCGAGCTGGCGATGAGCATCCCCGAGGCCGCCAAGACCCGCAACGGCACGCTGAAACACATATTAAAGAAGGCCGTCCGCGGCCTGATCCCCGACGAACTAATCGACCGCAAGAAGCAGGGCTTCGGCGTTCCCGTCTACGAATGGTACTTCGGCCGGCTGGGCGCGAAAGTGCGCGACGAGATGTCCACCTTCTGCGACCAGACCGATTTCCTCGACCGCGACGCCGTCATGCAACAACTCGATATGGGCAACGGCCCACAGTCCTGGTATTTGCTTAACCTGGCCTTGTGGTGGAAGGAGTTCGTTGCGTGAGCCAACACAAGCTCCAGGCACAAAAGCAGTGGAACGCCACGCCCTGCGGGACGGGTGATCGTGTGACCGGCGACGAGCGCGACACGCGGGACTTCTTCGACGAAGTGCGGCGAAGCCGATACGAGGATACCGACCGCTGGATTAAGCGTACCGTCGACTTTTCCGTCGGCAAGG
>CAZDHN010000130.1:0-11692 GCA_964505115.1 uncultured Planctomycetaceae bacterium | reverse complement strand
GGGCCGATCAGGCACAAAAACATATCCCCCTTTGTTCTGAAAACGCATATTTGCCATAGCCAAACGCACTGGCGTTACTGGCAGCGCCAGGAAACTTCCTGCTAGCAACAACTTACGGAAAACTACGCTTCAGCCGGATGAACCAGATATTTGTTCGTGGCCACGTAAAGCACGCCGCCGGCAATCGATACGGTCGAAAGACTGACCCCCGTTCTCTTATACGCCCACACCAGACCGGTTCGAGTGACGTCTCCCTTGTCGGCGGCATCCACGCAAGCCGCGGAATTCCCGGGGTCGGGCCTTCCCTGTCGCGAGGAATCCGTTATCCTGACGCAAGGTCCCAATCTGCCATAACCGGAAAGGCCAAATGATGAGCACCACAATTCACAAGAGCTGCCTACTCCTTGTTGTAGTCCTGTACGTTTTCACGACGGTAGCCAGAGCAAACGAGCAATTACGGCCAAACATCATTTTCCTGCTGACCGACGACCAGCGCGACAACACCTTCGGCGTGATGGGACATCCGTTCGTCAAGACACCGAACGTGGACCGGTTGGTGGGGCAATCGGTGCGATTCAGCAACACTTACATCGCCGAGCCCTGCTGTTCGCCCAGCCGTACGGCCTTGTTCACCGGCATGCACGAGCGAGTCAACGGCATCGGCTTCACGTCCTCCTACCAATTGACTCCGTCGCAATGGCGGCGGACCTATCCGGCCTTGCTGAGAAAGGCCGGCTACTACACGGGGTTCGTCGGCAAGTTCGGTGTCGAGTACTACACGTTTCGGGGACAGGCGGCGCGGGAATTCGATTTCTGGCGCGGCCACGACGGCTGGACCAAGTTCTTCCCCAAGGATTACAAGAGCCCCAGTTGCACGCCGTATCACGAAGCGAAGGAGGATGTGATCACTTTCATCATTGACGAGTGCGTTACAAACTTCTTCGACAGTCTGCCGAAAGACAAACCTTTCTGCCTCTCGGTCAGCTTCAACGTGCCCCACGGCTCGCAAACCACCAGCATGTACCCCGACTATCCCGATTGGCGCCGCATGTCCCGACCGGCCAACGAGAACCCGAAACTCAAAGGCCACCCCATCTACGATACGCTATACCGGGACGTCGATATTCAGATTCCGGCCGAAACGGCCACCGATCCGTACCGCTTCATCCCGAAGTTCATCATGGACCAGGACGCGGGCCGGCGGACAAAGACGTATACCTACAATTACACCCGCCCCACCTGCCTGGAGCATCACATCCGCTACTACCAAACAATCACGGGCGTCGACCAGGTAATCGGCCGAATGCTGGCCGATCTAAAGCGACGGAATCTGGCGCGGAACACCGTGATTATCTACGCCAGCGACCACGGTCTGCTGATGGGTGAATACGGCATGGGTGGCAAGGCGCTGTTGTACGATCTGGCCTCGAAAATCCCCTGCTTCCTCCACGATCCCCACATGCCGACCGACCGCCGCGGCAGCCGGGTCGAGGAACTGGTATCCAGCTTGGATATCACCAAGACCATCCTCGATTACGCCCAAGTCGCGGCACCCGACTTCATGACGGGCCAGAGCCTGCGGCCGCTCGTGGAGGGAAAGAACGTACCCTGGCGCAAGGAACTGTTTCTGGAGAACCTCTACACCGGTCGCGATACGCCCTTCCAGGAAGGTATCCGACTGGGCAAGTGGAAATACATCCGCATGTTCGACGGCAAGACGGGCTACAACGAATCGGACGTTGATTTCTCGAACCGCAAGCCAGATTTCGAAATGCTGTTCGACCTGGAAGCCGATCCGAAGGAGATGCACAATCTGGTCGAATCGCATGCCGACGGCGAAATCCTGGCTACGCTTCGCGGCAAGTGCGCGGCACGCTCCAAATCGCTCAACCGGCAGCGCGAGGCATTCAGGAAGATCGTCCAGGTGAAGGAGCGTTGAAACCAGGCACCAGAACGGCCTGGAGGTCGGTTCGGTATTTTAACTCAACGGGGCCGCGTTCTTCAACGAGACGAGGTCCCTTCGCGGCGATCGTCGTGAAGAACGCGCACGTATTCCGTCCCGAACAGCAGCACGATGCTGGCCAAGTAAACCCAGAGCATTAGGACAATCAACGAGCCGACCACTCCGTAGGCGCCGTATGTTCGGGCAACCAGATAGACGGTCAGCAGGTGCCGGGCGGTTTCCCAAAGGACCGCCGCGAGAATGCCGCCACGCAAGGCCTCGGACCACGCCACTCGCGCCTTGGGAAGGATCTTATAGACAACCGCGAACAGCAGCCCATTGAGCACCACGCCGGCCGGGATTGCCAGCAAACCCCAGGGCGGCGTGTTCACCGGCAGGTCGGTGGCAAACGTCCGGGCCGCCGCAACGACGATTTGGGCCATGGAGACGGCAAACATAAGAAGGCCGACGCCAAGGAACATCAGAAATGCTCGAAGGCGACGAAATAGCGCATTTCGCACGGCGGAGAGAATTCCCTTGGGGCGCTTTCTCGTATCCCACACCCGGTCCAATGCCCTTTCAAAAGTCGTGAAGATGGCGATGGCCGCCAGCACAAGTGCCGCCAGTCCCGTCGGGCCACCGACAAGCGCTCCCGTGCGGATTTGGGCCAGGAAGGCTCTCACGTTTTCGGCGAATTCGACTGAAGTGTTCGTCGCCAGCAGATCGAGAAGCTCTTGCTGCGCGTTTTGCGCTCCCGTGGAGAAGCTCAAGGCAAATCCCAGCAGCGCGATCAGCAGCAGCAGGAGCGGAAAGAACGAGAGGGTGGCATAGTACGCCATCGAGGCCGCAAGCAAGCCGATGTCGTCGTTCCCACAGCGTTTGAAGGTTTGCTTGCAGTGCCACCATTCGCGCTTCGCCCAGTCGATCATAATCGAACCTCCGTGTGTGGGTGGGCTGATGAAAAGTTAGGCGACTGGGTAAACTGGGGAATATTGGTATTGAAAGACTCCTACGCCAGTGACACCCGGCGAGTCGCTGTTTATGAAGAAGCTCGCCGCCGCCACGCACGGTTAGCAAGAAACACACATGAAGAACATTTTCATCAGCCCAGTGTGTGGGTCCCCTGCCCACTAATAACCCCGCCATCGCGTGCTGTCAAGGACTGCCCGGCGTCGAGCTTCTCAAAGGCGGCAGCATGAGTAAACGTTTATTGATTCTTGCATGGCTAATGCGCGGATCAAGGGGGGCCCGCCAGGGAACCGGACTTCGCCCTGGATCATTGACTATACTACTAACCTCAAAGATCGTTAAGTTTTTGACAAAGTTCAGCGATTCGTGGCGGGTGGGTTCTTGCCTGGGTGCGGTAGCACCGGTTTGGTTGGCGGCCCTGCCGCCCTATGCAAGGCTCAATGGAATCGGTTATCCTGACGTAAGGTTCGGTCTGGTTCAAATGCGGGTAGCACTAACAGTTAGCCCGGTCGCCCGCGACCGGAAAGCGGGGCGGTTTCCGCTGGATTCTCGTCGCGGGCGATTGCCCGCCCGCCGAAGCCGCCAAGGAACTGGGTCGAAATCCCCGAGGCGGCAAGTTTCCCAAGCAGGTGATCGTCAACGCCTTCGGGCTGCACCAGAAAAAGAACCATGCCAGCTTGTGCAACGGGTTTTGGGGGGCGGGAAGATATAGCTGTAGCGGCGGCGACGGATCCACGATCCTCAACATGACGGTCGCCTACGACCTGATTCGCGACGCCAAACGCCCGGACGGAACGCCCGTGCTGTCGTACGATGTCGGCCACGAAATTAGGTGTACCGGCCGAGAAGGTGGTGGCCACCATCGACACACCCAACAGCCACCACGGCATGTTCCGCCCGGATAGACAAAATTCCGAGGAACTGCTCGCCGTGAAACGGCGACCCCGACGGCCAGTGCCACAACAAAGAAGCTAATAATGATCAGCCAATCAATCGCATCTATTGTCATCAATGAGCGCTTTGCTGCTAGTGCTTTGTCAAGCCTAAATATTCGGGTGGCCATTTTGGGCAATCCTTGATGTCTTTGGTCGAGTTGAAGTCCACTGACCCGAAACTTTAGGCTTGACAAAGCACTAGACTGTTTATCGTTCACGGGTCGTTGGTTAAGGCAGCCGCGCATGCGGTTCGCTTCCGTTGCAGGTCGACAGCGATTGATAGGTTTCCATATCCATCGACTCGCTCAGGAACCGCACGCTGCCGTCGGCCACCAGGAAACTGGCCCCGCCCGGGTGGAAGCTACCCAACGGCAGGTAATTGAATGGGATGCCGTCCTTGATGCGATGGAGTTTGGCGTTTATTGGATGCTCGGCCACCCTGAATGTGTAGCTTGCGTTGCCCGCCGAGGCCCCCAATATCCACGGCCGCACGTTGCCCGGGAAGTCGCCGAATTCGCCGTCCGTGTCCCTTTGCACGTACTCGCCCATGGCCAGCGTGTTGCTCAGCCCGTCGATCACGCCGGCCACCCGGCGTACGGTAGCCCATCCGAACAGGCCGTTGTGTGGTATGTCACCCCCGGCCGCGGCAGTCGTCTCCTCGCCCTGGCGAACCACGCCACCCACGCCCTGATACGTGCAAGAGGCCCCGTTCTTGTAGCCGTTTGCCTTGTCCCGCACCACGTCGGCGCCCGGGTAGCTGGGACACTTGTAGACCGCTATGGGCGTGTAGCGGTGCGGCTCGGCGAAGGTGCTACCGTTTAGATCAATCTGCTCATATATTGTCATCTGCTCCAGGAACGGCAATATATGGGTGAACAGGCCATGCTGTTCCACGCCCGGGCTGCCGGGCGGAAAATACTCGCCGCTGGCGGCCATGTAGTGGTGCATGGCCAAACCGATTTGTTTCAGATTGTTGCCGCACTGCAAGCGTCGGGCGGCCTCCCGGGCACTCTGCACCGCGGGCAGAAGCAGGGCGATTAGAATCCCGATGATCGTGATCACGACCAACAGTTCGACGAGCGTGAACCCGCTCCTCGGCTTTCGGACTGATGCCTGTCGTTTCACGTCAAGAATGACCATGCGCAATGCGCCCTTGTCTACTGCTATTTCTTCCGTGTTTCCTTGATCCCTAAAGGCGCCAACGCCTTGCCGATGTCGGCGACGGTTTGCTCGGTGACGCTGGCAGGCCCGCGGTTCGCTTTCTCGATATCGCAATCGGGAGCCACGGTTTTGTTCCAAGCGCGTAGCGAGCCGACGGTCTGCTGCATGGCCGACTGAAGCTCGTCGAAGGCGACCTGGAGCGATTTGGTCTGGGCGTCGTCGAGTTGCTTCTTGCCCGCTACCGTGTTGGCAATCAAGTAGATCGACTTGATCATGCGCACGTAGCCTTGGATGGTGCGAGTTTCGGCGATCAGGGCCGGGTCGTTCAGTTGCTCGGCCAGTTCGAGGGCCTTTTTGCAGACGGCCAGATCGTCGTCCATGTGCTTGACGGTGGGAAAGTAGCGAAACATGCCCTTGCCGAGTTGCGGCTGTCGCCGTTTCCGGACCATGGCGGCCGTCGAGCCGAGGAATCTGGAGCCCGGCACGTTCGACCCATAAACGTCCCAACCCACCGCTCCCAGCATAATGGCCCAATCGGCCGCCTTGTCGGGATCGGCCAGCCCACGTCGCGTTGCCCAGGCCGCCGCGAACTCGCGTTCACTTCGCCCATGCGCGTTCCACGACCACTCGGCCGCGGCGGTAAGGTTGAAGTCGAAGAAGCGATTATCGGGCGGAGCGAAGCCGCACATGCAGACAAGTCCCTTGTCGACGTATTCGGTCATGCGGAACTTGATGAACTGCGGGCCGCTCCATGGGCAGGCGAGCCGCCAGGAGGCGGTCAACTGCGGATAGACGCCCAGCCAACGCCCCTGCTTGGCGAAATCGGTCATCAGCGGATAGATCATCGGATCGCGCGAAGCCGTGTAGGTCGTTGAGCCCGAGTAGTAGGTAATGCCCACCTCGGGCTGCGGCACGGCGGCCATCACCTGGTCGTTCACGTCGTAGCTGCCCTGGCTAAGGAGAATACGCAGGCGCAGTTGCGGGCGCGTCTTCCGCGCGATCTGCCAGGCCTTTACGCACGCCTTGGCCTCTAGCACGTACTGCGAGGTGCCCTTGCACTTGTCACATTCGCACCGCTGCTTTCCCAGTTCCGAGAGAAAGATGCTAACGTCCGTTGCCCCCTGGTCGGCGGCCGAAACGAGCATCTCGGCCAACACCTGGGCAAACTGTGGGTGCGAGGCACAGGGCACGACCAGGTGAGGATGTTGCGGGTGGTGGGCGTGGGGTCCTTTGCCTTCGAGTTGCGGATACAGCTTGTAGATGTCGGTTCTGGCGCCCAGGTTGTTCAGGTGAGAGATGAACGGGATCCACTTCACGGCGTGCAGCCGCGCCGTCCGCTGGCTCTTGCGGTCGACCTCAAGCAGCCCACGACCGTTTTCGTCGAACGCCCGAACGGTGCGGACTTCGAGCAGGTTCATCTTTCGGTCGGCCAGGTATTGCACATTTCGCGCCTCGGCCGACTGGAACTCCCACTGGCCTCGCTCGGCCAGGTCGGGCCAATCGAGCACCGCCACGATGGGCAGCGTCACCTCGGCCCGGCTGAGCCCCAATTCGAGCAGTTGCTGGAGCGTCTTGACGCCGTGGTACACACCCTGTTCAGTCAGCCCGGCCACGGCCAGCCCCCGCGTGGCCAGCGGTGCGATAACGTAGGCCTGGTCGTCGTTCTTCAGCCCGCGGAGTTTCGCGGCACCGGGCACGGCCGTGCCGTCGATCATGCCTTGGGCATCGCAGACACCGATCAGGATCGGGAACGAGCCGGCGAGCTTCTTAGTGTCCATGTTCTTGGTGCCCGTCTTCTTGGTACCCGTCTTCTTGGTGATCAGCCCGACGAGTTCATCCCGCGCGGTGCGTTCGACGTCGGTTGCGTCGGTGCGAAGCCGCACGGCGACGTCGGCAGCCGGCAGCGCGAGCTTTCCCGTTAAGCGAACCTGTTTGGGTAGCGGTATTACCCAGCGCAGCCACTCCTGTGCTTCGCGGTCGGAAACCGCTTGGACCTGCGAAGCCGTGTTGCCCGCGGTGGCCCAGGCCGGCCACGATACATTGTTTGGCCAGTCGGGCTCCGCGGCCCGCGCGACGAGTGCGAAGAAGGCGGCCGAGGTGATAACGAAGAAGATGGAAACGTGGCGTCGGTACATAATGAGTTCTCTCATGTTGAAGGAAAGCGGAAAGGGTGCGTGTGGCCCCCATGCTTATGCAGCGTACCCTCTTAACGGCCTCTTCGCCGCGCCAGGATCAACCCGGCAAGAGCGGCCAGGCCGGCAAGCAGGATGGTACTCGGCTCGGGCACGACGGTGAAGTTGACGATCAACTCGGGCCTTCGGCCGGTCGTGGAGTACTCGTTACTGCAGAAGTAGGCAAGCTTCACGGTGTTGCCCTCGGCGGCGTCCATAAGGATCAGACGCAAAGTATGGTCCGTAGCGTCTATTGCGTCGGAGATCGCCGTGCGGAAAGCCGCCGTATCGGGGAAGACCACATCCATATTGGGAGTCTTTTGGTTAAACGTCTCACTGGTCAGGAAGGTTCCGAATGTGCCACCGCCTGTCAGATCACCCGTAGTGGGACTGCCGTCGCCAGGAGCAGTTCGTCGGCCTGTTCTCGAAGCAGCATGTTGCGCAACAGCCGCAACTGCTGTGTACCCGAGCGAAGGTGCGGCAGCGTGTGCGCGTTATTGCCGCTGGCCATGTTGGTGCACTCCACGCCAGCCCAAGTTCCCCGCGACATCCCGTAGGCCATCGAGCCGTAGAAACCCAGTAAGACGCGCTCGACTTCGTCGCGCTCCAGACAGTTCAGCCAGTAGCCGTAGGTGAGATACCGGCCTTGCCGCCGAACGTACACATACCCAGTGCAAGGCCGTCCCGGCGTTCCATCAACTCGGGGCGTCGGTTCCTTCCGCGCGCCAACCCTACCAGGCTCAGCCCTCCAATTCCCATCAGAACGAGAACAAGGCTCGACGGCTCGGGTATGCCGTATGTTTTCATCACGTCGGCCTCGACTCTTTGGCGATCGATGGTGTCGAGATCGCCGTAGAAGATCACTTCTTGCAGGTAGCCATGGAGACCGAAGTTGCTGCCGTTAGCGTCGTACCCGCCGATTGCCAAGAAGTCGTCGTCTTGGCTAATCGAGACGTTCGTCAACCCAAAGACGCTCTCGCCGTTGGCAAACAACTCAATGGTGTCCGAACCGCTGGCTTGCGTGGCGTCGGCCACGGTTGTTGCCAACAATACGCTCGTGGTACTGAGTACGTAGCTGGACTCCTTGCAGGCAAACGGTGTGCCATAGGCAACAGCTAGTCTGGCTTCGCCTCCAACAATAGCGTCGCCTCCGGTCGAGAGTCTGGTAGCGCCTGCACTGAGCAACGACCAGAATCGCATGTCAAGAGAGCCGTTGCCGGGGAGCGAAAGGAACTGGGCCACGGTGAAGACCGTGTTCTTGGCGATCAGTGGCGTGCCATGGCTGGCGTGCAGCACTTGGCCCTCAGAGAACTTCACTGCCGTCTCGCCGTTGGCTGCGGTAATCAGCGCGCCACCAGACACGATCCGAGGCTGATCCTCGTGCGTGATGTCGGAGACATCGCCCGCGCCGGCGGTCGTCTGGTCGTACCAGGTGACAACGTAACCGTCGCCGGCCCCCACGAAGCCGAGCATCGCCACGACATCCAGGTTCCCGTTGGCGTCGAAGCCGATATCTTGTGTTGTATCGTCGCTACTGCGGCGGACTTCGATCGCGGCGCCCGTGTAGTCGTCGTCGAGTTGGCGCAACGAGTAGGCTCTCATCGCGCCGGACACGTTGTTCAAGATCCCAGCCCGGGCCGGAGAAGTCCAGCCCACGAAGCTCAGGAACAGAAACACCATGGCGAGAACCCTCAACAAGTTTCTCATGGCTGACTCCCCAGTTCTGTGTTGTCGGTGAAACCTCATGCCGATTCGCGGCAGTGAGAGAAAAGTCCCCCGTTACGATTGCCACCTTAAGTATGGTAGCAATTCTCGCGGCGACAATGACAAAACCGGTCAAACCACTTAATAGTTCTGGTCATAACGCGGTCTCCCACCACCCCTGTCAAAATAGCCGCCGGCGGAAGCCGGCGGTTGCGTTGCG
This sequence comes from uncultured Planctomycetaceae bacterium, assembly GCA_964505115.1. Lineage (GTDB taxonomy): Bacteria > Planctomycetota > Planctomycetia > Pirellulales > Thermoguttaceae > CAZDHN01. The sequence goes on along the minus strand of CAZDHN010000130.1, from coordinate 2,590 downwards.
GATCCCCGGGCCTTCGAGCGCGAACTGTCACGCTGCTCCAACCGCAGCTTCCGCTGGCGGCTATTGGCAGATGCTTGCCAATGAACGCTCACCTCTCATCCCTCGCCTCTCACTGCTCACCCATCCAACTGCACTTGCTTGCGGTATTGACCGGGTGTCAGGCCTAGCTTGGACTTGAAGAGCTTGCTCATGCACTCCAGGTAGCTGAAGCCGGTCAACTCGGCGATCCGGGCCAGCGGCATGTCGCTCTTGGCAAGCAGGTCCTTGACCCGTTCCAGTTGGGCGCGAATGATCTCCTGGCGGGGCGACCGGCCCAGTATCCGGGCAAAGCGGCGTTGTAGCGTGCTCTGCGAGACGGCCAGGTGGTCCACCACGTCTTGGACCGTTATGCCCTGCGAAGCGTGCTCGCGGATGAAGCGCACGGCGGCGGCCACGTCGTCGTCGTCGATGGCCAGCGTGTTGGTCGATTGCCGAATGGCCATGCCCAGGGGCTTGACGAGAGTCAGCATCCGCTCGGGCTCTTCGCCTTGCATCATCCGATCCAACACGGCGGCCGCGCGATAGCCGATTTCCTCGGTCTTCAGTTGCACGCTGGTCAGTAACGGGTCGCACAAGTTGCAGAGCACCTCGTCGTTGCCCACGCCGGTCACGGCCACCTGGTCGGGCACCGCAATGCCGTATTCGCCGCAGGCGCTTAGCACCTGCTGGGCGCGAACGTCGCTTCCGGCCATCAGCCCCAACGGCTTGGGCAAGGAGTCGATCCACGCGCCCATGCGACCTATATCAAGTTGCCCGGCCGCCTCGATGTTGAACACGCCGGCGGTTCCCTTGGGCAAGGGACTGTTATAGACGGCCAGCTCGTGGCCAAGCTGGCGAAGATACTCGACCAGCGCCCGACGACGCTGTTCGCAGTAGAAGACATCGGCGAAGCCGCAGTAGGCGAAGTTCCTGTAGCCGCGCTCCAGCAGATGGTCGGCCAGCAATCGGGCGACGGCCTCGTTGTCGACCCCGATCCGCGGAACACGGCGGCACTCATGCAATGTGAAGAGGTCGACCACCGGCACGTTCAGCCGCAACACCTGGCGACGCAACTTGCTGCCGGCAAGCTGAGCGATAATCCCCTGGGGCTTCCAACGGCGGAAATGCCCGGGCAGCGACTCGGCCAACTCGCCCGAGCGATGGTAGACGGCCCAAGCGCCGTGCCGTCGCATGTAAGCGCCGATCCCCCGTAGCAATCCACGCCCATATTCCAAGCTCGACTGGATCAGCAGCCCGACTTTTGGTCTGTCGTACATGGCACGCTCTCCCGGCGGGTGACCAGAAATATCAAGCCACTTGACCGCTACGGTCATTGACTGGCGGCTCATTCTAGCTATAGTTAAATGAAGATGCAAGCATCGACGCAAGTAGGGGAGCCGGATGGCGGTGGGTGCCGGGAGGGCGAGGCTCCCGCCGAGCCGCTATTGCCAATGTCTGCCGAGTGACCGGCTCGGCAGGAGCCTCGCCCTCCCACTGTTCTTGACAGAGCAATCAGCCAAGGCCGGTGGGGCTCGCGTTGCTCGACCCACCCTACAACTAACGGAGATTAACCGAATGCCGACCGCTAGAGAGAAGGCCGAACATTTTCTGGCACACGAGCGAGCTTTTCGGCTGGGTGCGATGCCCACCGAGTCGTCCAATCCGAAGACGGCCGCCTTCTCGCAGACCATCCAGGAGAACATCCCCGACGGCATCCGCATGTTGGCCGACGTGGACGCCGATATCCTGCCGCTGGTCAACGCCGTATTCGCCTCCAGTCAGTTTCGCCGGCTGGTCGACGAGATGGTCGGCGCGATCAAGGCGGGCCGCCGGGTGTACTTCACCGGCTGCGGCGCTACGGGACGACTCAGCATCCTCCTGGAAGCCGCCTGGCGTGGGTTCTGGCAGGACCTGGCCGACAAGCATCCCGAGTTGCACGGAAAGCTTCCCGACCTTGAGAACCGCACCCGCAGCGTAATGGCCGGCGGCGACCACGCCCTGGTCCGATCCGTCGAGGGTTTCGAAGACTTCACCGACTTCGGCAAGTACCAACTCGGCGAAGCGGGCGTCGGGCCGGGCGATGTGGTGGTCGCGATTACCGAGGGGGGCGAAACTTCGTTCGTCATCGGCACCGCCTGGAAGGGCGTTGAGGTCGGCGCGGCCGTCTTCTTCGTCTACAACAACCCCAGCGACGTACTCCACGAGCACGTCGAACGCTCGCGCCAGGTGATCGACGACGATCGCATCACCAAGCTCGATCTGGCCAGTGGGCCGATGGCCGTCGCCGGCTCGACGCGGATGCAGGCCACCACTTCCGAACTGCTGGTCGTGGGTGCCGCCCTGGAGATCGCCCTGGTCACGATCCTTCGGGAACACCTAAGCGACGACGAATTGGGCCTGCTGGGGATCGTCAACCGCCGGGCGGAGGACTACGGCCGGCTCTTCGCCGCGCTCTTGGAGCAACTCTACGCCACGGTATCGGTCGATACGCTGGCGAGATTGACGCAATTCGAGGAGACCGTCTACGCCCACAAGGGCTTGATAACCTACAACTCCGACCGCTTCCTGCTGG
>CAZDHN010000129.1:0-11738 GCA_964505115.1 uncultured Planctomycetaceae bacterium | reverse complement strand
AATCCAGCTACCAACGTGTCACCGATCCATTGAGGTTCCGCAAACCCGTTCCTGCGCCCGCGACTCTGAAGACGGGCTTGCCATGCTGGTCAGGCCTAAAGGAATTTGGTATCTTAACGAGTCCGGGTACGTTAATCCGAATTATTCATCACTTGATCGTAACCCGAAGCGTAAGCGAGGGACGCCAAACGAGTGTGGTCCTCCACCCGTCACACGTATGATGAGACAATGTGTCGCGGCAAGTGCCGAGCCAAGTGCGAGAGAATCCGCCGAGCGTCCCTCGCTTACGCTTCGGGTTACGATTGGTCCGTGAATAATCCGGGTTAGTGTGCGAAAGTTCCAGGAACAAAAACACCAGCAATAAGGAAGGCAAAAATGGTCAACGTCGGTATTGCGGGTCTCGGTTTCATGGGGATGATCCATCACACGGCCTATGAAAAGACACGGGGCGCTCGGGTCAAGGCGATCTGCGAGACGGATCCCGTCCGGCTGGCCGGCGATTGGCGTTCGATCAAGGGCAACTTCGGGCCGCGTGGCAAGAAGATGAAGCTCGAAGGCGTCGCCCGATACGCCAGACTCGACGAGATGCTGGCCGACCCCGGCCTGGACATGATCGACATCTGCCTGCCACCCAACATGCATGCCGACGCCACCGTAGCCGCCTTGAAGGCTGGCAAGCACGTGCTTTGCGAGAAACCGATCTGCCTGACAACGGCCGACGCCCGACGGATGATGAAGGCCTCGGAGAAGTCGGGCAAGCTGCTGATGATCGCGCACGGCATGCCCCTCTTGCCCGAGTATAACTTCGCCTACAAGGCAGTGACCACGAAGAAATACGGCAAGCTGCTGGGTGGCCACTTCAAGCGGATCATCTCCGATCCGGTCTGGATGGACCACTTCTGGAAGCCGGACCACTGCGGCGGGCCGATGATCGACCTGCACATTCACGACGCCCATTTCATCCGCCTGTTGTTCGGAATGCCCAAGGCGGTGCAAAGCCTCGGCCGGATGCGCGGCAAGGTGGCCGAGTTCTTCACCAGCCAGTACATCTTCGACGACCCCAAGCTGGTCGTCTCGGCCACCAGCGGTGCAATCAACCAGCAAGGCCGCGAATTCACGCACGCCTTCGAGATCTACCTGGAACGCGCGACCTTGGTGTACGACTTCGCCACGCTGGGTGGCAAGCCGGTCCTGGCAATGCCGCTAACGGTGCTCACCGAGGACGGGCGCGTGGTTCGGCCGAAGTTGGGTTCCGGCGATCCGGTCAACGCCTTCGTGGCCGAAATGACCGAAGCGGTTCGAGCCGTTCGCGCCAACACGCCGTCGTCAATGCTCGACGGAGCCCTGGCCCGCGACGCGCTGATACTCGGGCACAAACAAAGCAAGTCGATCACCAGCGGGCGGACTGTAAAGGTGTAGTTGAAGAAGGGATTAGGGATTGGGGATTGGGGATTAGAATGTTGCGTCGCAACGTACGAGCATATTTTCGGGGTGCGGGTGCAACCAGCAATAGGAATGAGAGACGGAAAATAACTGGCGAACGGCCTCTACCCAATCCCTAATCCCCAATCCCTAATCCCTCCCTTCCACTTACAGCAACCATAATTCTAAACTCACACAACTCTGAACCCTCAAGGAATAAACCAATGATGAAAGTTGGAATTGCCGGCCTCGGATTTATGGGCATGATTCACTACCTGGCCTACCAGAAGACGCGCGGAGCGAAGGTCGCGGCCATCTGCGAACAGGATGCCAAGCGGCTGGCCGGCGATTGGCGCACGATCAAGGGCAACTTCGGGCCCCAAGGAAAGAAGACCAACCTCAGGGGGATCGCCCAATATGCCGAACTTGACGACATGCTGGCCGATCCGTCGCTCGACGTGATCGACGTTTGTCTGCCGCCGGCGCAACATGCCGACGTGGTCGTGGCCGCCTTGAAGGCGGGCAAGCACGTCTTCTGTGAGAAGCCCATCGCGCTGAAGCCGGCCGACGCCCGCCGCATGGTCAAAGTGGCCAAAAAGGCCGACCGGCTGCTGATGATCGGCCACGTGCTCCCCTTCTTTCCCGAGTATCGATTCGCCTACAAGGCGATTACCAGCGGCAAGTACGGCAAGCTGCTGGGCGGGCACTTCAAGCGGATCATCTCCGATCCCGTCTGGATGACCCACTTCTACGACGCCGACGTTTGCGGCGGGCCGATGATCGACCTGCACATCCACGACGCACATTATATCCGCCTGATCTGCGGCATGCCGAAGGCCGTTCACAGCGTGGGCCGAATCCGCGGCGAGGTGGCCGACTTCTTCACCACGCAGTTCGTTTTCGACGATCCGGAACTGGTCGTCTCCGCCACCAGCGGCGTAATCAACCAGCAAGGCCGGCCCTTCAATCACGCCTACGAGATCTACCTGGAGAAGGCCACGCTGCTGTTCGATTTCGCCGTGATCGGCGATAAGCCCACCATGGCCATGCCGGTCACGCTGCTGACCGCCAACGGTCGAGTCACCAAGCCGAAGCTCGGCTCGGGCGACCCGATCGATTCGTTCGCCGCCGAACTGGCCGAGGTGGTCCGCTCGGTACGCACGAACACTCCCTCGCCATTGTTGGCCGGCGAACTGGCCCGTGACGCGCTAACACTCGGCGAGAAGCAAACCCAGTCGATCGTCCGCGGCCGAAGCGTGAAGGTTTAGCGGAACGCAACCGTTCACGGCATGAAATACTATCCGTACTCATCGCGCTTTGCGTACTGCAATCGGACCTGCCGCCAGTTGACAATGTTCACACGCTGACTATACTTATTGTACTGTATCGACTGCCTAATTCTACCTTGTGAAAAATTCAAGATGAAGCTTCCGGGAGGTGAAAACGCATACGTTCCCTCGCGTAAATTGACGGAATACTTATTGTCGGAAACTCATCCGGTAGGCAGTTCAAAGGCCTTATTTCTGCGATCTGTCGGCTTTAATAATGCAAATGTTCGTCTTTTGAAGCAAGAATTAGCGGCGATCGCTTGTAGTGAGGACGTGAAAGAATGCGTGCCGTCGTCATACGGCACGAAGTATGTTATTGAAGGAGTGCTCACGACCCCGACCGGACGCGTTGTGCTGGTGCGAACTATTTGGATTATTGAGCCAACTGATGATCGACCACGTTTCGTAACGGCGTATCCCATATAGACCCGCATTTAAGGGATGTCTGAATGATCCGTGAATTAAACCTCGTCGTTCTGACGCGAGACATCGTGGAACACGGCCTTGAACAAGGCGACGTGGGAACGGTGGTTCATTGTTATCGGGACCATTCGGCCCATGAAGTCGAATTCGTCACTGCCGAAGGCGAAACCATCGCGGTCCTAACGCTCACGTCCACCGACATCTACCCGATGCAAGGCAAGCAAATCTTGCACGCCCGGGAAATTGCACCTATATAAAGCCGAAAAAAGGACCAGGTTTAATTTGCCGCCCGCAGCCCAAAGGGTGCTTCACACGAACTAGACATGGTCCTTTTTTCGTCCTCGATACCGCGGACCGCGAGAAGCGGCGTCACCTGCCTTTGCGAGGTTTGGTTTTCGGCCTGCGTGGCATGGCCTTTTTCAGTGCCCGGTCGATCTTCTCGATGGTCGGCACCGATGCGGTGTGCTTGCCCGTTTCGATGCGGCAGAGAGTCTCGGCGCGGATTTCGGCAAGTTCGGCCAACTCGCGCTGGCTCAATCCGGCCTTGATGCGGTCCTGCATAATGTTCCGCGCAATGCTTGCCCGAGCGTATTCGACGGCCGGATAGTTCCCCTCGGCGTCCGGCTCCGGCATCGGCGGCATCTTGGCCAACGTCGCCAGCCGTTCGTAAACGTCGCGTTCGAGAACGACGTAGGTCTTGCCGTCTAGTTGCAGGGTTTGCGCTGTCATGGTTTCAATCCTCCACCCTTGCCATTCCGCTATTTTATCGGCAGTGATGAGGATGTCAACCCAATAAACGCGATTGATGTCAAGATGTCATCAGTTTCCCCGATACCTTCCGTACGAGCACGGGCCGCAATATCGGGTCATCCGGCAAGCATACACACCAGCGCTGCAATCGGCGCAAAACTTTTCTTCGCGGCGACATGCTCTGGCCGCTGCAAAGCGATAGCCTCCGCGCGGCATTTGCGGGTTGTGCGGATTAGCGGCGCGAATCTCTTCTTTTAGTTTTTGACCGCGCCGCAAACGTGTTCTATATTGGCTTAGCTGAAGGGCTGGACCCGCCTTTTGGTTACCAGGCCATGACCACCCCAAACGGCGTCGGGCCGTGCTGACTGTCGGAATCGGTGAGCCTTTGCCGCCTCTTCCTTCGGCCGGGCGGCACGCAAGGCGGAGACCTTGCGGGACGGCGCTCCCACCAACGACGGACGACACCATGCGACGAAGGGTCCTTTCCACCGCCGCGATTTGGCTCGTAGCGCTGGCGTTCTTCTTTTCCGGCCACTCTGTTCTCGCTCAGCCGGCCCCGCTCGCCTCCAACAGCGCGACGAACATCGGCGACATCCTGCATCAGGGCCGCCAGTTGGAGTTGGATCGCCGCTGGGGCGACGCGCTGTCGCACTACGAGGACGCGGTTCGGCAGTTCCCCAGCCACGACGACCTCTACCGCCGCTTCGAGTTCACCAGACTCCATTACGATTTGGGTCGCCGCTACATCGATCGCAGTTTCCACGACGTGCTCGACCGTCTCTCGCGGCAGGAGGCGTTGGATCTGTACTGCGAGGTGCTGGTGAAGGTGCAGGCACACCACGTCGAGGCGCCGAGTTGGCGGGAACTGGTCGAACGTGGCACCGGTGCCCTGGAAGTGGCGCTGACCGAGCCGGCCTTTCTGCGGACCAGCGCGCCGTTGGCCAAGGAGCAGCAGATATTGGAGTTTCGCGGCGCCCTGTACCGAATGCTGAATACACGCACGGTAAACGGCAGCGAGGACGCGCGGAAGACCGTCAGCACCGCCGCCCGACTGGCCGAGCAAATCCTGGCCGCCAAGCCGGCCGCGATCGTGCTGGAGTATGCCTGCGGGGCGACCAACTCGTTGGACTGCTACTCGGCCTACTTGACTCCGGACCAGTTGTCCGAGGTTTACTCGCAAATCGAGGGTAATTTCGTCGGGCTCGGCATCGAACTGAAAGCGGAGCAGGGTGGGCTGTTGATAGTCAGGGTGATTTCCGGTAGCCCGGCTGAAAAAGGCGGCATTCTCGCGGGCGACCGGATCGTGGCCGTCGACGGCCAGGCCACCGGCAGCCTCTCCGCCGACGAGGCAGCCAACCTCTTGCAGGGCGAACCGGACACGGTCGCCCGGCTATCGCTGGTCAGTGCCCGTAGCGATGTGGGGGCCGGCGCTGACGCGCGGGAAGTGTCGGTTCGTCGCCAGCGGGTTGAGGTACCCAGTATCGACGATCTGAAAATCGCCGACTCCGACTACCATATCGGCTACTTCAAGCTGACCTGCTTCCAGAAGACGACCTGCCGCGACATGGACGCCGCCTTGTGGAAGCTGCACCGGCAGGGGATGAAGGCCCTGGTGATTGACCTTCGCGGCAACCCGGGCGGACTGCTGATTACGGCGGTCGAGGTGGTCGACAAATTCGTCGATCAGGGGGTCATCGTCTCCACTCGCGGCCGTAGCCTTCAGGAGGATTTTACCTACTCGGCCCACGCCACCGGGACCTGGCGCGTGCCGCTTGTGGTGCTGATCGACAATCAGAGCGCCAGCGCGGCGGAGATATTCGCCGGCGCGATCCGCGATCATCGTCGGGGTAAGATTGTCGGCTGCCGCAGCTATGGCAAGGGGTCGGTGCAAGGGATCTTCCCCTTGAACCACACCAGTGCCGGTATCCGGCTGACGACGGCCAAGTTCTATTCGCCCAAGGGACACCCCTACAGCCACGTGGGCGTCGAGCCGGATGTTCTCGTACATCGGGTAGCCCGACCGGTTGTCGACCTGAGCCAAGCGGCCGCTCCGCCGCAAGACGACGACCCGATGCTCGGCGCCGCGCTTCAAGCCGCCCGACAGCTCACCGCTCAGCGATGAGTTGCGGGAGCGATGGGGTTGCATAGTCGAGCCGCGGCGTCCTCGCCGCGAGTTATGATGCCCCGGTAATAGGCGTCCCGGCGACACCCGCCCCGAGGACGGGGCGGCTCAGTAGCTGGATTCGCAAGAATTCAGCCCGCCAACCATCTGAACTCTTGCGAGTTCAGCTACCAAGATGTGGCCGAGCCGGAATTTCTGGAGGCATGCTTCAGCCGATCAATAATTCCAAAGGCGTGCCGCCGTTGGGGTTACGTCGGAACGCGCCGGGCGACGGAGGGCCGTTTTGGGGTCGATTTCCGCACGTAACCCCTTACCGCCAAACGGCTTTGAATTTCTGGACGGCCTTTTGTCCGAAAACCGCCCCCCGCAATGAGTAATCGCCGACCTTAAAGCCTTTTCCGACAGCGGCTTGCGCCACGGCATTTTTTGTTGCCGCCGTTCGGCACACGGTCAACCCTCAGCCCGGCTTTGCCAGGAGACGGGCGGCGCCAGAAACCCGTGTTGACCACGCCCCGTACGACGGGCCTCCGAGCCCGTCGCCGTCGAATACGGGTACGCGACGGGCTCGGAGGCCCGTCGTACATCATGCGGCCAGAGTGTTGCCCACTTCTGTTCACGAATTGTCAAAGACCAGCGTCGGGTGCCAACCGCCGCGCAGTGTACAACCGTACCAAATCGCCGGCCGGATTTCAAGCAAACTTTTTGGGCCACTTTGAGGGATGAGCGATGAGCAGTGAGTAATGAGCTTCCCTTGCGGGCTGGCCTTTCTTGGCTCACGGCTCACTGCTCACTGCTCACTTGCGACGGCGCGTGCCCCCGGATATATTGCCGGAAGTGCCCGCCGTATTGTGGGGGGCAGTCTGTTTCAAAAAGTCCCCATGGGGCCGAATCGCGGAGTGCTTTTCCATCATGCTCCTGGGGCCACACAAAGGTACCGGACACCGCTAATTCCCACCAATTCGCACGTTACGCGTTGGGTGGCGAATGGAGAAGACCAGATGACGGATTCCGATAACACAACTTCTCTTCCCGACTGGGCAGATGCCGAGTATTCAAGAGATATGCCCATCTTGCGAAGGAAGGGCGAAGGTCAACACCTTGAGTACATGCGCTCATACCCAGAGCAGGCCCGAGACCTTGCCAAAGAGATGGCAGCCTTCGCCACCGCCGGTGGCGGACTGATACTCATTGGCATCGACGACGCCGGGGAACTCGTGGGGTTGAGTGACTTGGACGACATCTCGGCGCGCGATGCGTATCTCAATCGGATTCAGGGGCTCGCACACGGCAAGGTTGATCCTCCGATAACGCCGCGAGTTGGATTCGCTTATGAAGGGTCGGTCGCAGTCCTCTTCGTGCGCGTCCACAAAGGCAATCAGCCCGTCTATTATTGCGAAGGGAAGCCTTACGTTCGCCACTTGACGGAATCGCGACCGGCGAAGTCGAACGAGGTTGTCGCGCGTGTCCTGAGCTGGGCGGGCGTTCGGCAGTCGGATGAAGGGTTGCAGGTTGACGACGAGTCGGAACTTCACTGGAAATCGCGTCTCGATGACATCCTAGTGGATCTTCTGATCGCGCTTGACGAGACGCCGTATCTCTCGCTGAATCCCGGCCCTGACCATTTGCAGTCGATATTGGAATGGTCCGCACGCAGCCTCAGGGATACGATCATTGAGTACATGGTGGATGAGGAGGCCGTAGCTCAGTCCCTCAAGCAGTTGGCTGACAAATGCGATGGGTTGATTTACACGCTTTCCAGTCGGCACAGCAGTACCTGGAACATCCTTGAGAAGCAAGTTCCGCCGGTTCGCGACATGGCCAACGAACTTCGGCAAGCCATGATCGGCGATTCCTTGGTGGGGGACTCTTTGTTGGCGACCGCGCGTGATTCGATCAAAGCCGCCGCCCGAAGGGTGACAAGCCTGCTGGACCGTTTCGATCAAATGGTAGGCGGTTTCCGGCAGGATGATGTTCTATCGGATGCTGGTGAGATCGGTGGGGAAGTGCTCAGGCTGACATACCAGCCCTTGGACTTGTTGGCCGACAAGGATTGGCACGATCTGCGAGATGCTTCGATGGACCTCCACGTCCTGCCTTGCCACGAGCAACTTTACAACCACTCTGGAGTAGATGAAGAACTGAAGAAGCGACTCAGCGAGCAGTCAGACAAGATTGTCACCATCGCCGCAATGATTGAGTAAGTGTTCTTCGCGCGGCACATCAATCATTGCGGCGATGGGGATTGCACACAGCAAGAAATTTGAGGTGGAAGAATCAAAGGGAACTAAAGGGGGTCGGGAGTTGTTGCTCTTGTCGGCGCGGACCCAACAAGGACTCCCGACCCCTTTTGGCCCCGTTCTTCGGAGCCGCTGCCTGTCTTGGCCTGTGGCAACGTAGACGCGGGAGAATTTAGGGTCTCCGGGACACCCTAGATTCCGCTTCTGGGATGGCTAGGTGTTATAATGCATCCGCGACTGCCAGTACAGTAGAAAGACTGATCCGATTCAGACCGGGGGTTGTCTAGAATGAGCAGCGAAGAACGCTTCAATCGCACGCTGATGGACCGCTACGACGTTTTCAAGAAACAGCTCGACCAGACGGTGGGTTCCTTTGCCCAGGACAAACTTGCAGAGAGTGTTAAGAACGCTGAGCGTCTTTCGTTCGCCGGGCGCGACCTGCTGGGCATACTTGTGGAACGAGACAGGCCGCCGTGGTTGGTGCCCATCACGGATGCCGCCACCTCATTTGTCCAGCACAAACAGGTTAGGCACGGGCAACAGTTCCTTGAAACTGCAATGCGACACTACCGCCAAGTCGCACCAATCGTTATTGCCGACATTTCCGACTCCTACGACTTCGACAGACTCTATGAACGCCTGCGAGACAAAGGGAAACTTCCGGAACTCTTCGACAAGATGATTGAGGCGATCACCGGAATGATCGATAGCGGCGAGATTGACAGCGTCACGGTTGTTACTGCGCTTCAACGCCTGCTTGCTGTTCTGAAGGCGAATAGAAACGGGTCGTATGTGGCCATTACCAGGAGTCTCGATTATGCAAGATTCATACGTAACTTCGGCCTGGAATTCTTGAAACGCATTCCGGGAATCAGAGAACTCGTGGACGCCTACGAGAAAACGATGAAGGATGCCGACGAGGAACACAAGAAGTTGGAGGAACGGCTTCGCAACGAGTCGATTCACATGATTATCGACCGGACCATGTTTGCCCGTTTGCAGCAGTTGCCAGAGAAGCAACCCTTGCTCCTCGGAGGTCCGGCTGTGGAAGAAGAGCAGGAACCACAAGAGCCGGTCCCAGACGAGCCAGAAGCGGGTGAAGCGAATTCAGGTGAAACCTAAGTTACGAAGGATATCACGGCCGAACCCCGAAGGGGTGGCCCCAATACAGTTAGGGCCGCCCCGTTGGGGCTTCTGGGTCGCATGGGAAGGCTGCCCAGGGTTACGCCGATACTCGCAAGACTCGTATTGGCTTCACCCTGGGCTGGTATAGGGCCGTACCTTCGGCACGGAGGAGTAGGCCGAATGCCCGGCAGACCACATGAATGCGGTCACTACGAACGGCGATGAAGAATCCGGGCTAGGACGTTTTGTCGGATCGGTTCGATCTCTTGCGGTGGGATTTGTCGCGACGGGTTTGGCGTGGGACGGCGTCTCCATCACCTTCGGCCGGTTTGGGCTCGGCCGACACGTCGGGGATTGTGGCAAGGGTTTGCTCGCTCGTCTGGCGTTGCCCGGACTTGGCCTTTTGGCGTTTTTGTTGTGCGGCGCGACCGAAGAACTTACCGAGCGGTCCGGAGAGCATGGCTGGCAGGAAGATCAGGTCGCCCACCAAGGCGGCCATCAGCAGCGTGAGCATCAGGTAGCCAAACCGCTGGGTGGGCGTGAAGGTGCTGAAGGCGAAGGCGGCCAGACCGAGCCCGGCGATCAGGGTGGTTTGCGTCATGGCCGTGGCGCACCGTTTGTAGGCCAACATGGCGGCCCCCTTTCGGTCGAGCCCTTCGTCCAGTCCGTGGCGGAACCAAGTGAGGTAGTGGATCGTATCGTCCACCGCCACCCCCAGTGCCACGCTGGCGGTCATCATCGAGCCAACGTCGACGAGGATACCCAGCCAGCCCATCATGCCGAAGATAATCACCACGGGAAACAGGTTGGGGATCATCGAGATCAGGCCGGCCGAAAAACTCCGCAGCACCAGCATCATCACCACGGCGATCAGCACGAAGGCCAGTTCGAGACTGGTGAACAGGCCCCTCATCAGCTCGTGCTGAGCCTTGTAGACCAACGGGACCACGCCGGTGTAAGTGGCGTCGATACCCTCGACACCCGCCTTGCGGTAGGCGGCCAGCACGGGCTCGACCTGCTGCTTGATGTCGTCGACGAACAGTCCGTAGTCCAGGTCGGTGAGTGCCCAAACCCGGGCGCTAACTCGCCAGAGTTCCTCGCCGGCCTCTTCGTCGACCGTTAGGTAGTCGCGAAATTCCTTGCGGTGAGTTTCCAGTCGCTTGTTGACTATCCCGTCGCGAATTTGGCGGCTGTTGAAGCCGGGTAGCCCGCTTTTGGATTTCGTGGGGCTCAGGTCGGGTGCCAGCGTTGCCGCCGAGAGTGCCCCACCCACGTCGTCGAGTTGTTCGATGGAATGCTCCACCCGCGCGGCCAGACGCATTCGCTCGACGAAGCTGAGCTTGCACTTCTCGTCGTCGATGCGAAGCACTACCTCCATGGGCACCAGCGGGCCGAGGTAGTCTTCCAGCCACTCGTAGTGCTTAATGATTTCGGCCTCGGGCGAGAAGAGCTTCATCAGCTTGACCGAGGTCTCGATACGGTAGGCGCCCAGGGCGAACACGCCCATCACCACTACCGATCCGACCGCGATCAGGCCGTTATGACGGATGACCGTTTCGCCAATTCGGCACCATCCGCGAACGAAAACCGATTCGTGCTTGTCTCCCCGCGCCTTGGAGGCGGCCGCCTCTTCCGCGTACTGGCGAGAAGGCCAAACGGAGAGAAAGGCGGGCAGCAGGAGAAACAGCAGGGCCAGCGTGGCCAATACGCCCGTGGCCGAGTACCAGCCGAAGTTGGCAATCGGAATCAATTGGCTGGTACACAGCGACCCCAAACCCAATGCCGTGGTTATGGTGGCGATGGTGCAGGGTTTCCAGCCGTGTCCCAGGGCACGCGTGGGCGCTCCTTCCAAGCCGCGATCGCGGATGGCGTCGTGGTAGTAGTTAACTATATGAATAGCGCCGGAAAGCGCCAGCACGTAGACCAGCGAGGGCATGGTCAGCATGATGGCGTCGACCTGCCCGCCGCTGAAGTAGATGATCGCCAGCGCCACGCCAGCCGCCAGGATAGCGCAGAAGAAGATCATCGAGGTCAGCCTGACGCTGCGGAAGCAGAGCCAGGATATCCCCAGCCCGATGATTGCCGACAGCCCGGCCAGGCGAAACAGGGTGCGCTCTCCCTCGACGTCGATGGCGGAGTTGTCGACGGGTGGACCGCCCATGCGGAGCGCCGCGCGGGGGATGGCGCAGTCCTCGGCCGTCTGGCGAATTCCCTCCAGCAGCGCGCGCAGCTTGAGACCCTTGACCGAATGGTCCAGCGTCACCACCAGGCAGGTCCGGAAGTGATCCTTGCCGATCAGCGAGCCTTCCAGCCGCTTGAGAATCTTATTGC
>CAZDHN010000128.1:0-11747 GCA_964505115.1 uncultured Planctomycetaceae bacterium | reverse complement strand
AAATTGTCCCGCGTTCGTAAAACATGTGGGTAAAGTCAAGTCGCCTGCGACGGGAGAAGTAGTGGAAACCTATCCGCTTTCCGGTTGCAGGCGACCGGGCTAACTGTTACCCACGCGATGATCGTTGAGTTCAGCAACAGATTGGAAGACCGGAGGAGCAAATCATGAGTCGCGAATTGTACGTTCATGCCTTGCCTAGCAGGGTCGAGCCGGAGGAGATGGCCGGCAAGGTGGTGGTTGTGATAGACGTTCTAAGGGCGTCGACGACGATCATTTACGCCCTGGAGGCCGGCGCCCGAGAGGTGCGTCCCTGCGTGGAAGTAGAGGAAGCCCGGGAATTGGCTGCCCAGATGCCCGAGGGCGACCCGGTTCTGGGCGGCGAGCGGAAGGGGCTGCTAATCGAGGGGTTCGATCTGGGCAATTCGCCCCAGGAATATACGGCCGATCGGGTCAAAGGCCGGGGAGTCGTCTTCACCACCACCAACGGCACCCGGGCGATGGATCGCTGCCGGCTGGCCGCCCGCGTGCTGATCGGCGCGTTCGTCAACGCCGAGGCCGTTTGCCAGGAATTGGCCCACTGGGAGCAGGTCCATCTGCTCTGTGCGGGCACCCGAGGCAAGCCGGGTAACGACGATCTGCTGCTGGCCGGGCTGCTGGTCGAGCGAATCGTGCGTCGGGGCGATACCAGCTACAACCTCAGCCCCCAGGCCGCCGACGCTCGGGCGTTATGGCTCGATTCCTTCGCGCTACCCTACGCCTTGGAGGCCGAGCCGTTGGAGCCCGAGCGGCTGGCCAAGCAGTTATCCTTGACAGCCGGCGGGCGGAATCTGGTGGCGATCGGCCGCGACGAGGATATCCTGGTCGCCTCCGAGTTGGACCGCTTCTGGACCGTCCCCAAGCTCGACCCGCACGCCATGCGGATACGGCTGCGTTAGGGCGGCAGGGCCGCCAACCAGACCGGTGCTACCGCACCCAGGCGAGAACCCGCTCCAGTTGATCGCTGACGTTTGTCAGGAATTTAGGGGGCTTGGGGGTCAGTAGTGGAATCGCGGTTCAATCGGCCGTCAGATTGACGCCGCAAAATAGTTGGCGTAGAATTGGGTGATGGTAACGCTGGATGATATCCGAGAAAAGATACTGCAACGGCGGTATGAGTTTTCCAAACATGCCGTCGACCAGAGTATTGTTCGGAACATCAGCGTGGCCGAACTTGAGCAAGCAATATCGGCTGGAATCGAGTTGATCGAGGATTATCCCGACGACAAATACGGCCCGAGTTGTTTGATCTTGGGTTTCATAAATACAAGACGGCCGTTGCACATCCAATGCAGTTACCCCAGCCGCCCGCTGATCAAGATCATTACGCTGTACGAACCAGACCCGGATCATTGGGTCGATTTTAGGACCAGAAGGTCCAATTGAAGAGGTGAGCCATTAGCGCGGAAATGATCGATACGGAAGTGACTTACACCCTGGAGCACGATGGCCGGTTCGTCGTCATCGAGCATGTGCCGGCGCGCGTCTGCCGGGAGACGGGCGAGCAGTTCTTTGCGCCGGAGACCGTGGAGCACATTCAGACGCTCATCAAAAGCGGCAAGATGCCGTCCAAGGTAATCGAAACCCCGGTATACGATTACGCGTGATATCCGGCGTGGGCGTTGCTTGCACTTGCTTGTCGTGCTTCGCCGGGGATGTCCCTCCACACTGGGTCCTGGCACCCGGGCCCTCTTCATATTACACTTATATGTTTGCCTTCTTGCGTTTTTCGGCTGGCCGAATTTCGATGAAGCGCGATCACCGGTCGCGGCTTTGTATTAGGCGGTCGCCGCTTCTTGCCAATCGGAGTATTTGCCGCCATGGAAATGGAACAACTTGTCGCCCTCTGTAAACGTCGCGGATTCCTCTTTCAATCGAGCGAGATATACGGCGGGCTGAACGGCTTCTGGGACTACGGCCCGATGGGCGTCGAGCTCAAGCGGAATATCCGCGACGCCTGGTGGCACGATATGGTCACCTCGCACAACGAACTCGACATCTCGCCCGGAGCCCCCTCGACCTACGAGATGACCGGCCTGGATTGCACGATCATCATGCATCCGCAAGTCTGGAAATGCTCGGGCCACTACGACCTCTTCCACGACTTCATGATCGACTGCCGCGAGTCGAAACGCCGCTACCGCTACGATCAGGTCAACGGCCGTTGGGTCGAAGGCAAGGGCAAACGGGCCTTCGTAACCACCGGCGCGGTAAGCGACGAAGAGCGGCAGGAAGACGTCCAACGCAAGGCGCTGAAACTCTTCGGGCTGCGTGCCAAGCACGTCGACCAACTCCAGTGGGACGGGCCGATGGTCTCGCTCACCACGCTCGACGACGACTTCGCCGAGGTGCTTGGCCCCGACGCCAAGACACTCGGCACGCTCACCGAGCCGCGCGAGTTCAACCTGATGTTCAAGACCTACATCGGCGCGCTGGGTGGCGAGGAGAGCGTCGCCTTCCTCCGCCCGGAAACGGCCCAAGGAATTTTCGTCAACTTCAAGAACGTCCTGGATAGCACTCGGGTTAAACTGCCCTTCGGCATAGCCCAGGTGGGCAAGAGTTTCCGCAACGAGATTACGCCGCGAAACTTCACCTTCCGCTCGCGCGAGTTCGAGCAGATGGAGATCGAGTTCTTCTGCCATCCCGACTCGTCGCCCGATTGGTACACCTACTGGCGCGACCGCCGCTATCAATGGTATCTCGACCTGGGACTCGCCCGCGAACGCTTGCAGCTTCGCGACCACGACCCCGAGGAGCTAAGCCACTACTCGTGCGGCACGGCCGACATCGAGTACGCCTTCCCCTTCATGGCGGCAGGCGAATTCGGCGAGTTGGAAGGCATCGCGCATCGGGGCGACTTCGATCTGCGCAGCCACATGGAGGGCAAGCTGGTACGGCAGGGCGACGAGTTGGTCGTCGAAGAGGGCGAGGACGGCAAGCCCCGCCATCGCGGCAGCGGCCGCGACTTGCAGTACTACGACGATCAAACCAAGGAGCGCTTCACGCCGCACGTCATCGAGCCGTCGGCCGGCGCCGATCGGGCCACGCTGGCCTTCCTCTGCGAGGCCTACCAGGAAGACGAGGTGCCCAACGAGAAGGGCAAGCTCACCAAGCGGGTCTACATGAAGTTCCATCCCCGCCTGGCGCCCGTCAAGGCGGCCGTCTTCCCGCTGGTCCGCAAGGACGGCATGCCCGAGGTGGCCAAGGAGATTTACGGCCAGCTCAAGACGCAACACAACGTCTTCTACGACGAGAAGGGGGCCGTCGGCCGCCGCTACCGCCGCCAGGACGAGATCGGCACGCCCTTCTGCATCACCGTCGACGGCCAAACCCTAACCGACGGCACCGTCACCATCCGCGACCGCGACACGCTCGAACAATGGCGGATCAAAAAAGAAGACTGCCTCGCCGAGCTAACCAAGCGGCTCACCGGTGGCTGAGGTTGCAGTAGCACGGCCGGCGTCAGCACGAAGTGACCGGCCCAAGGGGTCTAGTATTGTGCCCTCGGAGGACGATAATAGGCGGTGGCGGCTCTGGCCGCGGCTGCAGACAGTCCGTGTTTCATCGCCGTTGCCTGCTCAAGAAGGGCTTGCCAAATTGCCGAAAACCCCTATATTTAACGGAGCGATGTGTCGAAGACTCTGCGGTGCGGTATAATTGAACGCGAAGTGAAGAACGCCCACCCCCCGAGACCCCGGTAGGACATCATGCCAGAGCCAGTCGTGTTCATTCGCGGTTTGCCGCCCTTTCTGGAGCATCCAGGTGCCAGCGGGGGGATGGTCGACGATCTGAAGAACATCGCCAGCTTGTCGGATAAGCAGATCGCGGAGATTCGGACGCATTTGACCGAAGCCGATGGGTTTTTGGACCCTAAGAGGTTGCTTGCGGTGATCCGCAAAGCTATCGAAGACCTTGAGTTGGCAGAAGCTGTACGCAGGGTCTTTCGAAACCTTGCTCCGGCCGGTGTTGAGCAAGTAACCAAAGCCCTGGAAAGGGATCGAGACGACGAGGACTTTCCCTTTGAGCAGAAGACTTTTGATCGTCTCAAGCAGGTGCTGAGCGAGTTGGTCCAGCCTTGCCCGGCTCTAACACGATTTCAGAAAGCCGAGCGTCTTGCCAAGGTTACCGGGCAGCAATTGGAATCCATCGAGTTGATCTGCGACCTCAGGCCGATCTTCGATGAAAACCGAGAAGACCTTGAAGGAATGATGCCGTACACGCGACTGCATATCGTCGCCACGGGTGAGGATGGTTTACCTAAGGCGTTCGAGGCGGAGTTGACGCACCAACAGGTTCTAGACTTAGTGGAGAAGGCGGAGAAGGCAAAGAGCAAGCTCAATGTACTCCGTCAGTCCGTTGAAACCTGGCTGCCCGGCCGTTTGCCCGATCTGCCGTTGACTCGCGTCCCACGGAAGGAGTCAAGCGATGAGTGACTCAGACACGGGGTATCGCACTCGGCTAGAGCCCCGACGACAGAGCAAGTATTTGATGTCGTATAGTCATCGGGTTCCTATTAGTTGCGGAGCCTACGGAATCGATCATCTCACGCAAGATGAGGCTATTGCGTATTTCCCCGACGGAAAAATCCGTGGAGTATGGACCCCCGGAGGAGACAGTCAGTCCGATGACATTGCTGCTCCTTCGGTCACGCTTACATCCGAAGGTTTGCGTGTTGTTCTTGGTGCACTGAAGCCGTGGTTCGAAGAGCAACTCAATCACTGCTGGGAGTTCGAGGAGAGTTCCACCGGTGAAGCACTCACGGACTCCGTCGTGGTCGAGAGACCTGCCCTCGCTCACGACGTCGAGACAACGTCCGATGACATTTCCCAATGGCCCTCGGCCCAACTCGAGTCGGAGATTCTTCAGGCGAATGCCGAATCCGATATGCCCAGGCTGCGGGAGATGATACTGGTTGCCGAAGACACCGGCTTCACGCCCGAGGAGAGTGGCCGGCTTGCTCCTTGGCTCTTGAGCTTTGCCGAACGGCGTCGCGATAGTGGTGATCCACAAGATGAGGCCGCCGTCTGGTCCGCAATACGCACTGGCGCATCGATGCTCGCCCCGGATGCCGCCAACCGTTTGCGTTCACTGCTCGAGCCGGGGCATTCTATTGAGACGAGTCTCGTCGCGGTGAAAATGTTGGGGCGTATCTTTGAGGCCCAACCGCCGGTTGACGTTGATCAGCATGAAGACCTTGCCGGTGATGTCCGTCAGATCGCGGAGTCCCTGTTGAATCGCTACGCCATTACCGTAAGCCAAAGCGCCGCCATGGCGTTGCTTGCCATCCATGCGATTGCGGCCATGGCCAGTAGCCAGACGCTCCCAATTGTCGAACTCGCCAAGCAGTTGGACGCGGTATGGTTCACGCGGCGGGCACGTCGCAAACTTGGCGAACTGCGAGACATCTGGACAAGTCCCTCCGCCACCGTCTCGGAGAGACCTCTCACCCTGCTTGGCCGGGCGATTGAGACGCTCGGGGCAGACTGAGTTTGTCATTTTGCTGGAGCATTGGATGCCCGCCCTGGATCTGGAGCAAGGACCGCGGTCACTATCGCGTTGCGACGTGGTGGGAATGCATGCCGACGGGAAACGTCGCTTCGTCACGCATGTGGGTTTGCACGATGCGGACGATCAATCCGTCAAGGCGGGCGACGATATCAGTGCCGTCCATATAAGGCCACCATTGGAGCTTGGAGCGGCGGTAACGGCGCATGTGGCGGGACATGTCCCGCTGACAAATGATGAGATCAAGGAGATCTCTGCTTGGATCGCGGAGATCGCCGACGAATATCAGACGGCTGGGGCGGAGAAGAGACATCAGTATGTCATTGATCCACCCTGGGAAGACAAAGTGGATTCCAACACGGGGATACGCCGGTATCGTCGATATAGTTGTGCGGGCTTCGTGCTCGACAGCCATCTGCAGGTGGATATCGCGTTGTTGAATATCGATACAGGTGCATTGCCGGAAGTTGATCGGCACACAATTACGTCCGCATATCCCGAGGTCAGGGAGCATCCGGGACTTCTACGCCTTTTTGGCCTTGGGGGCAACGGTCCGTGGAAGATCGTGTTGGCAGGCTACGTTCTGCACGCATTGGACCGCCCAACCGAGCAGATACGTCAAGAGCCCTATAAGGCTCAGGCCGGTGACGAACGGTTTTGACACCCAGGTATTGCCTTGTCACCTCTCCCGCTGCTTGTTCCACCATGCCGGCACTCTCAAACAGATTCCACGGGCTACCCGCTTGACAAGGCGCTCCAGCGCGGCGTGAGTCTCTTGCCGTCGCGAGGATCGAACATGAAATCAGAGAACGACGGGCCCAACCCGCTGGCGGGTTGGGCCACCGACCCGGAAGAAGTTGTCAACACGATTACGCATGGCTTGGGCTTCTTGCTGAGCGTGTTGGGCGCAATCGGGCTGCTGATTTGGGTCCTTCGCGTGGGAGATGCCTGGCGCTTGCTGGGATGCGCGATATTCGCGGCCAGCTTGGTGACGGTGTACGCGATGTCCACCTTGTCGCACGGCTGCTCGGCCCCGAACCTGAAACGCCGCTTTGAGATGCTCGATCAGGGCTTCATCTACGTGCTGATCGTGGGAACTTATACGCCGTTTTCCCTGGTGTTTCTGCGAACCGGCCCCTGGTGGCTGTTTCTGGCCCTGATGTGGACCATCGCGGTGTGTGGCTTTCTCTCGAAGGTCCTGTTGGCACACCGCGTCGATGCGGTCTTGATCTGGATCTATGTCGTGCTGGGCTGGATGCCGGCCGTGGCCGCCTCTTCCTTGGCCAGTCTGATTCCCGAGGCCGGGATGTGGTGGATGCTCATCGGCGGCTTGTGCTACACGGTGGGAACCGTCTTCTTGTTCTTAGACAACCGGGTCCGCTACTTCCACGCCGTCTGGCACCTCTTCGTGATAGCCGGCAGTGCCTGCCACTTCTTTGTCATCTGGCTCTTCGTCGCCCCGCTAAGCTAAGACCCTTGCATGGTCAATGATCGAGGGCGAAGCCCGGTTCCCTGGCGAAACCCCCTTGATCCGCGCATTGACTGTGCAAAGATCAATAATCGACTTGCCTGGCGGCGACCACTCCCACGCGACTCGGCATTCTCCGCGAGGCCGTCCTCGTACGGTCAAAATGCTCCGCCGGGTGGCACCAGTACGAAGAAACCGGGCCACGGATGGAACACGGATGAAACACGGATACGGACAGCCGGCCGGGCGTTCAACTTCTACGATGGCACCCCAAGAATACGCAACTATTTGCTTCCCCTTGATCCGTGTTTCATCCGCGTTTCATCCGTGGCTAAGAAAAGACGCACGCGCGAATTCTCCCAAAGTTAAACTCCTTATCCCCCGGAGCATGATTGAACTGCACGGAAACGGCTTTGATTGGTTGCATTGGGTTGGTCCCGTGTTGGTTTGGAGGGATGGATGACAGGGTAGCCACTGTTATGTGACATTATCCGGCCAGCATCCAAGATCAGTCAGTACACATTTGGACACGGGGTCAGATCCGATGAGCTCGTCGGCGCGACACCGAAAGTTGGATTCGATCGATCCTATCAGTTCAATTGAACCTGGAATCGATCCAACGAGGTTCACGAACATCTCGCGAACGGAGTCGTGTACCATCGCGATTGAGCGCAAGAAGGCCAGGACATGCGCTTCGACAGTGTTTTGTGGGTCGAAGTAATTGATGCCAATTGATACGGCATCGCTGTCGGCATCCGCGACCAACAGATGCCGGTGATAGTAGTAGGGATTTGGATGCATAAATTGATCGTTAAGTATTTTTAGAAGAGATTGAATCTGGTCTGAACGGGGAAGTGCCGCAGACCGCATGTTGCGGCCGGAATATTCTTTTTGATAAGGTTTGGGATCAGTCTCGCGTTTGTGCCAGATGTCAGCGGTAGCCGGATCATCTATCCATTTTCCCATCACCAGCGGGATCTCGATGGCCGGACGAACCATCACCCACGCTTGGTATGCTTGAAATGAGGCCAAGTGATCGAAGGCAGAAAACACTTGACGCTGCATCAACGCAAGAAACGGAATGAAGGAAACGTAGCTTTTTCCGACACAATCACGTTTGCCCCGTAGCCCTTGAGCGAGCATTCCGATACCATCGTGCAGTACGTCGTTCGCGCGAACGAATTCGCGGTAGGTCAGCAGAAAGACATCGCGATTCATCGACCGCACGCTGCGGTAGCGCAAGTATTCCGAGTCCGAATTGTGTAGAGTGTCAGCCATACGAGAAGGACACGATGGGATGCTTCAGGTTCAGTCAGGCCTCTGGCACATATTCATGGATAGTCTCCGCCTATCACCTGTAGGCCGCGAATTTACGGCCTAACGCGCGGGCGGGTCCGTACTGCAGGTCGAATCATAACCGGTAGTTGTTCGTTTGTCACGGCTCTTTCGGCGCGTTAGCTAGTATCTCAATATCGCTCATCGGACCGGCCGTCCAGCGTGTCTGCCGGGGAGTTCAGCCCGATACCACGAACAAGGTAGATCGGTCGGCGCACCTCTCGGCCGCGTATCCCGAGCCCCGCCTGTTGCCAAGGCAACACCGACGGTTTCCCGAAAAAGTCTGCTCCCACGGGAAGCCTATGGGCGGAAAATCATAGCTGCCGCTCGCTCAGCAATTTCGGCGGTCCGAGTGGAGCGCCTCGCTATACTTCTATACTTGTTCCCAGCAGCCCCGGCACGCGCTCGTAGCGACGAGCTATCGCCAAGCTGCTGACTGCGGCATCCGATAAAACACCTGCGAGGCCGTCCGTCACCAAGTTCCCACACCGGCGGTAGCTCCCGGCAACATATTTCTGAACCTCGCCGTTAGGCTCGACAGAGAGGTGTGCATCTTCATAGTCGCATGTATCCACAAAAGTAAGGCGAAGAGCTGGGAACCCCTCGCAGATTCGCTTCAGGTCGTCACAGCCATGAGCGAACGCTGAATCATCAACCTCGAAATGAAGGCGGTTTCTTCGTGCATTTCCGCGCGAGGGGAGGAAACGGAAGAGTTTCCATCGCGTCACACCGAAGCCCGCGATCTTCGTTGGAATCCCATTGATCGCGGCAGTATTCATCGCTGTGAACACAGTGTTGATCTTGAGCTTGGCCGCTTCGGTCCGCGAAAGGAACTCCAGAAGAGATAGAACTTGGTCGACGTGATCTGCAGGACGCCCAAGGCTTCTCTGAATGCCGGCGGAAAGTGAGTCGAGAGGGAGTGTTATCCAGTCAAACAGGTGGTGGTAGCTTTTCAGAAAGGCAGTCGCAAGCGGTGTGGCGTTGCTCGTTATGGAGGTAGTAACACCGCGATCCTTGGCTTCCTCGACTAAAGGCACGAGCCCGGGATACATGGTTGGCTCTCCACCAGCCCAGGATATCTTTCTGACACCCGCCCGAACGAGGTCCCGGAGAATGGTCAGGTTCGTGTCAAGAGGCAGTTCGCGTGCGGTCGAACGGTAGCAGAAGCGACAGGATCCGTTGCACCGTCCGGTGATGTTCCAGCAGACGCCCAGCGGCACACCAACAGTTTTTTCGGTCTCAGGCATCCGATTGCCCCCTCGGGAACACCGATAATGCTTTTGAGAGGATCGTTGGAATGCTTGGCGGATAGGGATGGGCGGGTTGCGGGTCCCGTTTGTCTCTGTAGAATTTAGTGAATGCTGACGCAAGTTCCGCACGTACACCATCTTCAGTGAGATGTGCTTCGTCGAACTCAATCAGCAGGATTTCATGCGTCGGGGTCAGGTCTAGCCTCTTCTTGACGACTCCAACATACGTGAAATCAAAATGGTACTCATGACCCTCGGCTCTCGTGCAACGCGCACTTTCGTCGAGCGTGAATACAAAATTGAAGTGAGGAGACGCGATCTGAACCATGCCGTCGAACGCCTGCTCGCCAACACGAACAGGCGTAAGAAGGTCGACCTCCAATCCTGCTTCAGCACGCACCCTTGCGCGAGCGACATCTGGCGGATAGTTTCCATCTGAGAAGTGGACATGTCCTCCAGGGAACATCCACTGTTCGCGGTTGTAGTTGGGGTTGCGTATCAGTGTCACGCGGTATACACACTCCGCGTCATCATATTCAATTGGTACACATGTTGCCGCTAACGCCGTGGCTTCCATCCGAGGAAGCGATGGCAGTGCCTTCCGGATAACGAAGCCTAGGAATGCGGCAATCGTAACGACGCACACGGTGTCGCTTGTCAGATACTTCTGAGTGTCCGGGTTGACGTGTCTGATTGCCATAAGTGTGACAAGGACTATAAGCGTGGGCATCACAACAGCCAAGTTCAAGCGGACGACTCGATGGTGGATGCCCAGAGGGGGCAACCAAGCAGGAAACAGTCCACATCCACAGATGATCCCTGCGACCACGACTATGAGCGAAGCTATGAGTACGCCGTCGCTTTGTGGGCGAGGAAGGTAAGCAGCGCATGTGCCAAAGATAATCGTTGCGACCACGCTGGCGGCGATACTCTGCATCAAGGATGAATATTTGTGTGACATCAACGCACTCTTCCCCTTCAGCATAACTACTGTTATCGAGCAGCCCCAAATTGTCAACCAGGCGAACCGCTGCCTGATGGCGTTCCCACTCGATGGCGTGATCGTAGCAGATACGTTGCGGGGGTGCAACGGGGTTACCTCGGGTGGTTGCGGGGTGGGCTGGTGTTGGGGTGGGGAAATGGGCGATGTCAGGCCGGCGGCCGGGCGGGCATCGGGCGGAAAGGGCATTTAGCCCGCCGTGAATACGCGGCGGGGAGCGGGGCGGGGCTGGTTCGATGCGTTGTCAACTGGAACGTATACCACGCACGGCCATGAACTGCGCTTTTGACGTCATTACATAATAAGGCGGAACCTCAGTTTGTGACCGCGTTGAGTATATAAAGGCCCGGGCACCGTGAAAACACGGTGCCCGGGATGCCACGGTTGGGCCCGACTCGGATTACTTGGCGCAACAGGCCGTGCAACATGCATCGGAGCAAGCGCACTTGCCGCCAGTGTCGCAGTTACAGCCGAGTGCGTCGCACGTGCAGTCCGTGCAGACGCAAACCTCGCAACATGAACACGGAGACGACGTTGCCGGTGTAACGAAAGCACCGAAAACATACGGTGCGGCGATTAGACAGCCGACAACGGCGACTGCTATGAAGAGTTTCTTGAACATGACATTACTCCTGAATGAACTGATTGAAATTTCTGCAACGGCAGTTCACTCGGAGTATTATTTCAGCCACACGTTGAGTTTGGATTGCCGCAGATTGTGGGAGATTGGTGGTGAATCAAGAGTGCCCTTGTAAAGAACGTTCTGCCTTGCCGTATCATCCAAGTCGGATACGCTGGCGATGCCGGAGGGCGATTCATGAAGTTCCGCGGTCTTGCGGGGAAGCAGGGCATCGTTCGCAACGATACGGTCACACTTGCACGAGGATGAGCACTTGTGGTACGGTTCGACGTCCTCGCTGGGAGCGAGGCAGCAACATTTCGCGACGGGCGGGGCACATCGACCACACTGCTTGACGCCCGCGTCGCTGCACGAGCAGCGTGCCAAGGAAACGCTCGGAAATGCCAGCGTAACGCAAAGCAGGGCGACGACAGCGAAACGTGTTCTTGCAGTAACCATGCCCTAACCCGGATGAGCCGGAACCATCGTGGACGTTTCCAACTTCTTGCCATTTTGCGTGGAACTTGATTGGTA
>CAZDHN010000127.1:0-11767 GCA_964505115.1 uncultured Planctomycetaceae bacterium | reverse complement strand
AAACGCCTTTGATGGATTCTTGGTTTGTCGGTCGCGGATCACAAATCCGCAATCCAAAATCCGCAATCCGAAATTCGGCTTTACCCTCGTTGAGCTATTGGTGGTAATCACCATCATCGGCATTCTGATCGCCCTGTTGCTGCCAGCCGTGCAGGCCGCGCGCGAAGCGGCGCGGCGAATGCATTGTAGCAACAATCTGAAGCAGATCGGCTTGGCGCTGCACAACTATGCGGGCGTTTGGAGGGAGACCTTCCCCGCGGGCGCTAACGGAAGTTACAAACACGCCCTATTCTCGCACATCTTGCCTTACCTGGAGATGCAGTCGCTATACGACCAACTCGATTTCGAGGGTTCAACGGCCTACAGTTCCATCAATAGGGAATTGAAGTACTCGATGGTTCCCGCCTACATTTGCCCTTCCTGGCCACACAAGAGCGCCTACACCAGTGCAGAGATTGCCGCGACGATACAGGCCGGGGCAGCCCCCGGGGTTCTGGCACTCTATCAAGGCGTTGGGGGCGCCTTTCCGACCGAGGAACCGCACGGCTTGTCTCCCAACTTCGGCGATTGGCCGAAGAACGGGATGTTCATCCCCTACTCGTATCGCCACATGAAGGAGGTGCGCGACGGGCTAAGCAATACGCTTGCCATGGGCGAATTCTCGCATATCGACACGACCGGACACTATGCCACCCCGCCAGGCTTCGTTCGTGCCTGGATCGCGGGAGGTTGGAGTCCCACGAGTGACGACAGCGAGAACCTTGCCTTGATGGCAATGAAAGTGGTGGCGAATTCGATCAATGCCGAGTTAGACACCGTTGCCGACGGTATCCACTTCAATTACCTCCCCTTCGGTAGTTTCCATCCGGGTGGAGCGCATTTCCTGATGGGTGACGGCAGTGTCACTTTCCTATCCGAGAACATGCGATATCTTCTGTTTCAACAGTTGGCCACTGTCGCTCGTGGTGAAGTGGCTCCTCTGCCCTAGTTGAGTTCCACGAACAAGAGGGAAGACATGCTTCGGAACATTGCGATCTCATTCGGTTTGGTTGTGGCGGCACTAGCCGGCGCCGCGTGGGGGAAAGGGGCCGACAAACCGGATCTCGTGGAAAAGGCCCTTAAGGCGATGGGCGGCGCGGAGGAGATCGTTTTCGCCGTCCGCGGCTTGCATCCGAGCGAACGTCCCAACGTAACTTTCGGCGTGGGTGCGGACGAACCAAACAAATTCATGCATTCCCCGGACGGCTCCCGGCTCTGTAAACTCAACCTGCGGACCAAGAAGGTCACCGTGTTGCTGGATGACCCCAAGGGCGGAGTCCGCGACCCGCGCGTGCATTACGATGGCGGCAAAATCCTCTTCTCGTACCGTAAAGGCGGTACGCATTTCTACCATCTCTGCGAAATCAACACCGACGGAAGCGGGTTCAGGCAACTGACCTTTGGCCCCTGGGATGATATCGATCCGGCCTACTTGCCCGACGGCGGCATCGTCTTCGCATCGAGCCGGGGCAAACGGTTCGTGCCCTGCCAAGTCTATCAGGTGGCGATCATCTACCGAATGGACTCGGACGGCGGCAACATGCTGTGTCTTTCCGCGAACAACGTGGCCGACGACCGTCCGGCCGTGCTGCCGGACGGCAGGGTAATCTACACGCGCTGGGAGTACGTGGACCGCCACCCACAGAAATTCCGCGACCTGTGGGTTATGAACCCGGACGGTACCGGGCAGATGGTTTTCTGCGGGCCCGTGTCACGACAATACTACGCCAAGTGCGACGCCCTGCCGATTCCCGGGACGAACAAACTTGTGTCGATCTTCTCGCCGTCGCTCGGCCATCGCGACAACGCCGGGAACGTGATGATTATCGATCCAAGAGCCGGGCCGGACGATTGGTCCACGGCCAAGCTGATCAGCCCCAAGATCTATCCGGCGTGGAGTCAGGGCTTGGGGCAGGGCCGAAAGGGGTTCAGGGACCCGTACCCGCTGTCCAATGATTGCTTCCTTGTCGCGAAGGACAAGACCCTGTTAATCCTCGATGCAAATGGCGAGACCCAGGAGTTTTACCAAGCAGAGAAGATGGTTCACGATCCGCGGGCAATCCGCCCACGGCCGCGCGAACCGGTCATCCCCTCTCGCATCGACCTGCGGAAAACCACCGGGCAATTTGTCCTAGCCGACGTCTACCAGGGGCGCAACATAAGCGGGGTCAAGCGTGGCACAATCAAGAAGCTTCTCGTGATTGAGGATCTACCCAGGCCGGTCGGCCACCAAAACAACAGCTTGGACGGTGCCGTCAGCCTGGATAGCACGCTTAGCCTCCACCGGATTTTGGGCACGGTTCCCGTGGAGCCCGACGGGTCGGCCTCGTTTGAAGTACCGCCCCTGAGAGGGCTCTTTTTCGTGGCGCTCGACGAAAAGGGGCTGGCGGTCAAACGGATGCAGAGCTATACGATGGTCATGCCCGGCGAAACCCAAGGATGCGTCGGCTGCCACGAGAACCGCACCGAGACCACTCGCCCGCACGGCAACCTGATGGCCACCAGCCGTGCCCCTAGCCGTATCGAGCCGGTTCCCGGCGTGCCCGAGCTGATTGACTACCCGCGCGACATTCAGCCGATATGGAACAAGCACTGCGTCACCTGTCACAGCGCGGAGAAGCCATTGGGACACGTGGTGCTCACGGGCGATTACAGCGAGGCGTTCACGCAGAGTTACGTTTCACTGTTTGGCTTCAGGCAGGTGTCGGTGATGAATTCCGGCGGGGTGGCGTCCGGCAACAATCCGCCCTACGGTTTCGGCACCGCGGCCAGCGCGCTGATGAAGAAGATCGACAACCATCATTACGATGTTAAATTGAACAAGCAAGAACGCGACATGGTGCGTCTGTGGATCGAGTCGAGCGCGCCTTTTGCGGGGACTTACGCGCTGTGTAACTCTCCGGAAAGCGCGGTTGCGGGGTTCTCGAGGTCTTTCATTCAGCCCGTGGCCGAGATGAAAAATCCCGTCGGACCGATCGTTGAAAAGCGTTGCCTGGCGTGCCACGTCTCGGTCGTTGCTTCACGCAATCCCCGCAAGCGGCGACGGGCGAACTTGACCAAGCACTACCAGAACCTGTACAATCTCTCGTATCCGGAAAAGTCAATGGTGCTTCTGGCGCCACTGGCCAAAGATGCCGGCGGCTACGAATGGTGCAAGGCCAAAGATGGCCAGCCCATCGCGGTCTTCCACGATACCAGGGACCCCGATTACCAGACCATCCTGCAAGCCGTTCGGGCGGCCAAGTCGCGACAGGAGAAGGCCGGGCGGTACGACATGCCGGGCTTTCGCCCCAGCGAACGCTATGTCTCTTGGATGAAGCGCTGGGGTATCTTACCCGAGAGCTTCGACTTGGCCAAAGACGCCATCGACCTGTACGAGACGGACGAGGCATATTGGCGTTTGCTGTGGCATCACCCGCCGACCGCCAAAACCGCCTCGGTGTCCGGTCAAGTGCCCGAAGGAAAATGATCGGATGGGTAGGAGGGAAAACATGATTAGGAACATTGCAGTCTCGGCCGGTCTGGTTGCGGCGCTACTGGCCGGCGCCGCGTGGGGTAAGGGGGCCGACAAACCGGCGCTGATGGAGAAGGCGCTGCGGGAGATGGACGGCGCGGAGGAAATCGTTTTCGCCGAGCGCGACTTGTGTTCGGCCTACCAATGGTATGCAACCTTTGGCGAGTATGCGGACGAAGCGAAGTTCATTCATGCCCCGGATGGGTCGCGGCTGTGCAAACTCAACTTGCGCACGCGGCGGGTCACCGTGCTGCTGGACGATCCCCGGGGCGGATTCCGCGACCCGCGCGTGCATTACGGCGGCAACAAGATTCTTTTCGCGTATCGCAAGGGCGGCACGCATCACTACCATCTTTGCGAGATCAACATCGACGGAAGTGGGCTCAAGCAACTGACCTTCGGAGATTGGGACGACGTCGATCCGGCCTACCTGCCCGACGGCGGCGTCATCTTCGCCTCCAGCCGCTGCAACCGCTTCGTGGCCTGCAATCGCGTGCCGACGGCAATCCTCTACCGGATGGACGCGGACGGCGGTAACGTACTGCGTCTTTCCGCAAACGCCATCCCCGACGATCGCCCGGCCGTGTTGCCGAACGGGCGGATCGTCTACACGCGCTGGGATTACACGGATCGTGACCCCGAAAAATTCCGCGACCTCTGGACCATGAACCCCGACGGCACCGGCCAGATGGTGCTCTTCGGCGGCACGGGCCGCCCGTACCCTGAATATTTCGCGAAATGCGACGCCCTGCCGATCCCCGGCACGGACAAAGTCGTGTCGGTCTTCTCGCCGGCGTTCGGCCGCCGCGAGAACGCCGGAAACGTGATGGTTGTCGACCTCAAAGCCGGGCCGGACGATTGGTCGGCGGCCAAACAGGTCAGCCCCGAGTTGCCGAAATTGGGATGGAGCACTGGTTCGGGGCGAGGCCGGGAGGGATTCCGCGACCCCTACCCGCTCTCCGAGGACTGCTTCCTCGTCGCCAAAGACAAATGCCTGCTGGTCCTCGACGCTGGCGGCAGAACCCAGGAGTTCTACCAGGCGGAGAAGATGGTCCACGATCCGCGAGTGATCCGCCCGCGACCGCGCGAACCGCTGATCCCGCCCCGCATCGATCTGCGGAAAACCACCGGGCAACTGGTTCTGAGCAATGTTTATTCCGGGCGCAACATGGCGGGGGTCGAGCCCGGCAGCATCGAGAAGCTTTTGGTGCTCGAAGACCTGCCCAAGCCGGGCAGCAAACACGGCCTGCCCGGTTTTCATGGCGGATACCTTACACTCCGCCGAGTTTTGGGTACGGTTCCCGTCGAACCCGATGGGTCGGCCTCGTTCGAGGTTCCGGCCCTGCGGGCAGTCTATTTCGTTGCGCTGGACAAAAAGGGTTTGGCGGTAAAGCGGATGCAGAACTTCACGATGCTGATGCCCGGCGAAACCCAGGGATGCGTGGGCTGCCATGAGCCGCGCACGGAAACTCCCAGTAGCCGGATCGCCAGCGGCGCCTTGATGGCGATGAAACGTCCGCCGAGCCAAATCGAGCCCGTTGCCGGCCTGCCCGACGTGTTCGACTACCCGCGCGATATCCAGCCGATTTGGGACCGGCACTGCGTCACCTGTCATAGCTCCGAAAAGCCGCTGGGCCATATAGCGCTCACAAGCGACAATAACGAGTGGTTCACACAAAGTTATTCCGCGCTTCTGGCGTACGATCAAGTCAGCCAATGTTCCAGTTGGGGCGAAGATGGCAACCATCCTCCCTACGGTTTCGGAACCGGGGCCAGCCCCTTGATCAATAAGATCGACGGCAGCCATTACGAGGTGAAACTGACAAAACTGGAATACGACAAGGTACGCCTGTGGATCGAAACGGGCGCGGTTTTTACGGGCACGTACGGTCTGTTTAACCACCCGGAGAACGCCGTTGCTACACCTTTGATCGTTTCAAAGACCGTGCTGGGGAAACCCGTCGGCCCGATCGTTAAGAAACGTTGCTTGACTTGTCACGGTTCGGTCGCCAACCTGGGACGGCGCGGCAAACTGCAAGATGACAAATGGTCCAACAGTAAACCGCCAAGCTGGCTCAACTATCCGTTGTACTGCTGGAACCTCTACAACCTGTCCCGTCCGAACAGGTCGATGATCCTCTTGGCACCGTTATCCAAAGAGGCGGGCGGCTACGAGTGGTGCAAGGCCAAGGATGGTCAGCCCGCGGCCGTCTTTCGCGATACCCGGGACTCCGATTACCAGAGCATCCTTCATGCCGTTCGGGCGGCCAAGACGCGTCAGGAGAAGTATGGGCGGCCCGACATCCCCGGTTTCCGTCCCGGCGACTACTATATCCGCTGGATGAAGCGTTTCGGCGTTCTGCCCGAGAGCTTCGACTTATCCAAAGACCCAATCGACGTGTACGAAACCGACCGAGCGTACTGGCGCTCGCTCTGGCATCAGCCGTCCGCCGCCGGAATCGTCCGGGAGGTCAGTCCAGCGGGCGAAAGGTGATGGCGGAGTAGGTAGCCCATAGCCGCCAGCGGGAGCTGGCGGTTGCCTGGAATAACAGTTCCGGTTGGATGTCCTGATCGAACCTCAAAGCAACCGCCAGCTTCCGCTGGCGGCTATGCAACCAAAGTGACGGCATGGCCCCATCACGTTGCCTTAATGCCATGCCGCCTCCAGGTGGGTCGCAAAACACGACTGCATTGCGCAAAAAGACCGTTGTTTAATGCGGTGATTGAGCCCATACTAATTGAAGATGGGTCCGCCCGGACGACGTGGCAGGTTAATGGATATCCGAAAGGACATTTACATTGGTGGCTGATAAGCTCCAAGCTCTGTTTGCGTTAGCTCTGGCGGCCGTATGCGCGAGTCCTACGATTGGCTTTGCCGCCGACGCGCCGCCGAACGTCGTGTTGATCCTGTCCGACGATCAGGCGTGGACCGATTACGGCTTCATGGGGCACGCTAACGTTCAGACACCCAACCTCGATCGCCTGGCTGCCCAAAGCGTGACCTTCCGACGCGGCTACGTTCCCACGGCGCTTTGCCGCCCGTCGCTTATGACACTTGCCACCGGCCATTACGCACATCGGCACGGGATTACCGGCAACAGTCCATCGAGCAAATACGCGGCGCCCGGCAGCAAGCTGTATCCCGAGCGTCTTGCGAGTTTGATCTCCTACATCAAGCGGTTCGATACGCTGCCGAGACTGCTCGTCGAGCGGGGCTACCTGTGTCATCAGAGCGGGAAATGGTGGGAAGGTGGCTATGCCAACGGCGGATTCACGCACGGCATGACTCGCGGGTTCCCCAACCCGGGCAACTACAATGGATACTGCCGAATCGGCGACGACGGGCTGAAGATCGGCCGCGAGGGCATGCAGCCGGTCGAGCAATTCGTCGACATGGCGATTGAGAAGCGGAAACCCTTCTTCCTCTGGTACGCTCCCTACATGCCCCACGTTCCGCATACGCCACCCAAACGCCTGCTTGCCAAATACACGGCCGCCGGACTGACTCTGCCGACGGCCAAATACTATGCGATGTGCGAGTGGTTCGACGAGACCTGCGGGCAGTTGATCGATTATCTGGACAAGAAGGGTGTCCGCGACAATACGCTCATCGTCTACGTAACCGACAACGGCTGGATTCAGAATCCCAAGAGCGGCGGTCACGTAACCCGTTCCAAGGCGTCGCCCTACGAAGGTGGTGTCCGAACGCCGATCATCTTCTCCTGGCCGGGCAAGCTCAAGCCGGCCGATCGCAAGGAACTCGTCAGCAGTATCGACATCATGCCGACGATCCTCGCCGCCACCGGCGCCAAAGTGCCCGCCGACCTGCCGGGTCTCAACCTGTTGCCCAACCTGAAGGCCGGAACGCCGATCAAGCGCGAGATGATCTTCGGCGAGAACTACGCTCACAATATCGCCGATATAGAGGATCCGGAAGCTTCGCTGACGTTCCGATGGTGTATCGCCGGAAAGTGGAAGCTGCTGCTGACCTACGACGGCGAAGTGGTTCACACTGCCAAGGAGTGGGATTCCCGTACCGTGAAGGGCCCGCAACTGTTCGATCTTCTGGCCGATCCGCACGAGAAGAACAACATGGCGGCGGCGAATCCCCAGGTGGTCGCTCGTCTGGCCAAGGCAATCGTCGATTGGTATCCCGTCTCCAATCGCAAAACGCAGGCCACCGTCGCCGACCAGTCGATCTCCACGCCTACCGATCTTGAAAAGCAGGCCCTGGCGGCGATGGACGGCGCCGAAGAGATCGTTTTCGTTGTCCGCGGCCTGTATGGCGACGGCCACTATTACGCCAACTTCGGCCACTGGTCGAGTGACCCGAGCAAGATGATGTACGCCCCGGGCGGATCCAAACTGTGCAAGCTCAACCTGCTGACCAAGAAGGTCACCGTGTTGATGGAGGTTTCCGAGGGCGGATTCCGCGACCCGCGCGTCCACTACGACGGCCGCAAGCTTATGTTCTCGCACCGCAAGGCCGGCGAGAAGTATCACCATCTCTACGAGATCAAGCCGGACGGCAGCGAATTAAAGCAATTGACCTTCGGCCCTTGGGACGACGTCGAGCCGGCCTATTTGCCCGACGGCGGGATAATCTTCATCTCCTCGCGATGCGACCGCTTCGTGCCCTGCTACCACACGCAGGCGGGCCTGCTGTACCGCATGGACGCCGACGGCGAGAACATCCGCTTGCTTTCGGCGAACAGTGTCGCCGACCACCGCCCGGCCGTGCTACCCAATGGCCAGGTGATCTACACGCGGTGGGATTACGTCGACCGCGCCCCCCAGAAATTCCACAGCTTGTGGGTCATGAACCCCGACGGCACCGACCAGATGGTCTTGTTCGGCAACACGGTCTCACCTTCCGGCAGTTTTTTCGTGATGATCGACGCCCTGCCGGTCCCCGGCGGCGACAAGGTGGTGGCCGTCTTTTCGCCCGGGCACGGGTTCCGGGAGAACGCCGGGCACGTGATGATCGTCGATCCCAAGGCCGGGCCGGACGCCTGGTCCGCGCTTCGCCAGATCAGCCCCAAGAGAAGCCTGGGGGCAACCGGCTGGGCACGAGGGCGGGAAGGCTTCCGTGACCCCTACCCGCTCTCCAATGACTGTTACCTTGTCGCCGAGGACAAGAGCCTGTTGATCCTCGACGGCCATGGACATAGCGAAGAGGTTTACCAGGCAGAGGAGATGCTCCACGACCCTCGGGTGATCCGCCCGCGGCCTCGCCAGCGGGTGATCCCCTCCCGTATCGATCCACGGAAAAGCACCGGGCAACTGGTCTTGGCCGACGTTTACCGCGGACGCAACATGCGGGGCGTCAAGCGCGGCGAGATCAAGAAGCTCCTGCTCCTGGAGGATCTACCCAAGCCGGTCAGCTATTATTCCTTGCCGGGCGCCATCAGCATGGACGGCACGCACACGCTGCATCGCGTCCTGGGCACCGTGCCGGTGGAACCCGACGGATCGGCCTCGTTCGAGGTGCCGCCTTTGCGGGCCTTCTTCTTCGTGGCGCTGGACGAAAAGGGCCTGGCGGTGAAGCGGATGCAGAGCTATACGATGCTGATGCCCGGCGAGACACAAGGCTGTGTCGGCTGCCACGAGCCTCGCACGGAAACCCCCGGCCTCAAGGAGAGCGGCACTTTGATGGCGATGCGGCGCCCCCCGAGCCAAATCGAGCCGGTGCCCGGCGTGCCCGAGGTGATCGACTACCCACGCCACGTCCAGCCGATCCTCGACAAGCACTGCGTGCGCTGCCACAACGCCGACAAGCCCGACGGCCGCGTGGTGCTCACGGGCGACATGAACGAGTGGTTCTCGCAGAGCTACTACGCCCTGTTTGCCTATAACCAGATCAGCGACGCGAGGCGTTACGACGAGGACGGGAACCATCCGGCCCGGGGTTTCGGTACGGCGGCCAGCCCCCTGATGAACAAAATCGACGGCACCCATTACGACGCCAAGCTGACGATTCGGGAGTACGATCTGGTACGCCTGTGGGTCGAGGCGGGCGCGACCTTCGCGGGAACGTACGCGGCGTATAACCACGCGGCCAGCGCGGTCGCCGGGGCGCGGGCAAACAGCACCAAGGTCGAAATAGGGAATCCCATCCGCCCGATCGTCGAAAAACGTTGTCTGACCTGCCACGGTTCGGCCGCCAATTTGGGACAGCGCGTCGACAAGCTGCGGGTCAACCCCCTGTATACCAACCCGCCGGCCAACCCGTGGCACGACCGCGTGAATCTGCCCAAGCACTGCTGGAATCTATACAACCTCTCGCGGCCCGAAAAGTCGATGATACTGCTGGCCCCGCTGGCCGAGGAGGCGGGCGGTTACGGATGGTGCAAAGCCAAGTCGCCGGACGGCAAGCCGGGCCAACCCGCCCGAGTCTTCAAGGATTCCGAGGATGCCGATTACCAGGCGATCCTGGAGGCCATCCGGGCGGCCAAGAACCGGCGCGAGCAATCCAAGCCGTTCGACATGCCGGGCTTTCGACCCAACGAGCATTACGTCCGCTGGATGAAGTGTTTTGGCCTCCTACCCGACGACTTCTACCCGGGCGAGCAACCCATCGACCCGTACGCATTGGACCAGGCCTACTGGCGTTCGCTGTGGCACCAGGCCGACGCGGCCGAATACAGCCCGCGACAACGAATGGCCCTAGCCGGGCGGGCGTCGTGGCTGGACGGAACGGTCGGCGGCAACGCCGGCGTGTGTACCAAGTTGAAGATCGAGAACCCCAGCTTCGAGAAGCCCGACGTTCGCAACCATCCGCGGTTCCGGCCGGCAAGCGGCGACGTACCCCAAGTAACGCCCTACGGTTGGCAGGCGTCGCGCTGGAAGAACACCATGGGCTACAGCCAGGGACGTTGCACGCTGGCGCCATTCGAGCCGTACGACGGGAAGAAGGAGAGCGCGGCACTGGCCGCTTACGGCCCCGCTGCAACCGACGGCAAGCAGGTCGCCAAGATGTGGCTCGGCCGTCGCAGTTCATACATTAAAGAGGACGTGAAGCACGCTTGGCTGTTCCAGTCGCTGGGCACCGTCACCCCGGCCGACGTGGGCAAGACCGTCACGCTTGCGGTCGACGCGGCCGCGAGGGAGCATTATCCCAAATCGTGCGGTGCCGGCCCGAAAGCCGGCGCCAGTGTGACGGCAACCTTCGCCCGTGGCGTTTCGCAGGAAGATGCCGGTCGTGAAATCGGAAAGCCGGGCAAGATCGACAAACTATCGCGCGACGGCCAGACGAAGACCGTACAAGCGCAACTGAAAATCACGCCCGAGCTTATCGGGCAAGAATTGTCCGTTCGGCTTTCGATTGCCAACCCCGAGCCGAGCCCCGGCTACGGGCGACATTATCATTTCGACAACGTGCGATGTGGAGTCAGTAATGAGCAGGAGGCAGTGAAGATTGCGCCGGAAGGCCGGGAGGGGAGGAGATATTGCTTGCTAAATGCAAGGTAGTATGCCCCCCCTCTTGCCATGCGTTGGATCGCATTAACACACTTGATTTACCCCATGTTGCGATGGTAGCATTGGAGTACTGATTCGTATCCTTGCCCTCACACTTTTATTCGTGTAATTGGAGGTAGAGATCATGTTCAAGAGATTCTCTTCCGGCGTTCTCACGGTCACAATCCTGCTTGTGTTGTCCTCGCATCCGCGGGCGGAGATGATCCTGATCGATTTCGGCGACGCGAGCGGCACTCCCACGGCGGGAGGTACTTGGAACGTCATCGGGAGCCCGGAGGTCAGTTCCGATCTGGCCCTTGTCGCTTCCACTGGTGGTGCCACGTTAGTGACGCTGGACATTGTTGACAATCTGGAGGAGACGCAAGCCTACGGCTCTGGAAATGGGTGGCCGTCTGCGTCCTTGCCCTCCTGGCTTGATAACAAAGCGCTCGAGGACGCGTTTTTCCTCGATAGCAGTTCTAACGACACGGGGCAAATCACGTTCGCCGGCCTGAACAACCGCTTGACATACGCCGTCGAGGTCGTCGCTACCCGAAACAGCTCAGCTAACACCTACGTCGCCGACTACAAGGCACAGAGCAACCCCACGAGTAACTCGCAGGGATTCGATGCCTACAACGATGGGCACGAGCAGCATGAGACCATGGTTTGGACGGACCTGGTCCCGACCAACGGCCAGATGGGAGCGTTTTCGCATCGTGGGAATCAAGCGGCGAGTTGGCAATTGGCCGTAAG
>CAZDHN010000126.1:0-11816 GCA_964505115.1 uncultured Planctomycetaceae bacterium | reverse complement strand
GTTCGGCGAGTCCAGCGTGCCAGTTGCACGGTCATCGGCAGGCGGCCCAGATCGTTGGTCATCAGGGCGACATCGGCGCTTTGCAAGGCAATGTCGGAGGCCACGGCTCCCAGGGCCACTCCAACGTCGCCGCTGGCCAGTGCCAGGGCGTCGTTTACGCCGTCGCCGACCATCATCACCGAATTGCCCGCCTCGCGCTCCTTGCGGATAACCTCCAACTTCTGCTCCGGCAGCACCTCGGCGATGAGTTCGTCCATTTCGAGCGATTCGGCGATCTGCTCGGCGACTTCCCGCCGATCGCCAGTCAACAGAATCGACCGTGTGAGCCCCAACTTGCGCAGGTCGGAGATTGCCTGCTTGGCTTCCGGACGCGGCACGTCGGCCAGCAACAGACAGCCGATCGCCTCCGAGCCGCCGTTGGCTTTGTCAATCGACCCCAGCCAGACGATCGGGCCGGCATGTTTCGGATTCTCCGGCACGCTGATGCCTTCCTCGATCAGCCACTCTCTTCGGCCGAGCAGCTTCACGCGGCCGTTGCTCTTGAGCATGACTCCCTTACCGCTGATCTCCTCGAACTGGTCGCCGGAGGAGTGCGGTTTGATCGGGCCGGCGGCCGCCTCGGCCGCCTGGATAATCGCCCGGGAGACGGGATGCCGCGAGCCGGTAGCGCACTCGGCGGCCTTGAGCAACACTTCCTCGTCGGCATGTCCGCCCGAGCCTTGCGTGCCGACAAGTTCCAGGTGCCCAAGCGTGACGGTACCCGTCTTGTCGAGCACGACCGTGTCGACGTCGGCCAGCGATTCGAGGAACCGCGTGTTCTTTATGAGGATGCCCAGTCGCGACGCGGCGGCCAGCGCCGCTACCATGGCGGTGGGACCGGCCAGTACCAACGCGCCCGGACAGGCCACCACCAGCACGGCGACCGCCCGCGACATGTCGCGGCTGACAAACAGCACGACGGCCGCCACGGCCAGGATGATCGGCACATAGAAGCCGGCGTAGCGTTCGATGAGTTTGAGGACGGGCGTTTTCGACTGCTCGGCGCTTTGCAGTAACTCGACCACGCGCCCCAGCGCCGTCTGCGAGCCGATCCGCGTTACCCGAATCCGAAGCAAGCCGGTCAGGTTGATCGTGCCGGCGAAAACGTTGCTATCGGGCTCCACGTCCTCGGGCGCCGATTCGCCGGTAATCGACGATTGATCGATGGCGGATGAGCCGTCGATGATTTGGCCGTCGGCGGCAATCACGTCACCGGGTCGGACGAGGAAGATATCCCCCGGCTTGAGTGTTTGTGGATCGACGTCCCGTTCGCCGTCGGCCGTAACCAATGTTGCCCGCCGCGCGTGCAGTCTTCGCAATCCCTCGATGGCGGCCTGGGCACCAAGTATGCTTCGCTCTTCGAGGAAGTGGCCGAGGCTCATGATGACCGGTATCAAGGTGGCGGTGACGAAGTCACCCATCATCATGGCGGCCAGCGTGGCCAGGGCGACGAGTTGCTCGGTCAGCGTGTGGGAATCGCGGTTGAGCACGCCTCGGGCGGCGATCCAGAAGATCGGGGCCGCAACCACGCAGGCGGCCAGCGCGATAATCAGTTCGGCGATGTTGTTCAGGTCGGCCGGCCCGTAACGCAACTGGATCCATCCCACCGCCAGCAGCGCGCCGCCGAGCATGGCGGAACCGAGCTGCACGACGATCCGGCCACGTTCGGCCAGCGTCAGCGGAACGTCGAGCGAGTGGTCCAGTCGGGTCGAGGCCGGGCTTGCCATTGTACTCACGGCTTGG
Source organism: uncultured Planctomycetaceae bacterium (assembly GCA_964505115.1). Taxonomy (GTDB): domain Bacteria; phylum Planctomycetota; class Planctomycetia; order Pirellulales; family Thermoguttaceae; genus CAZDHN01. The sequence goes on along the minus strand of CAZDHN010000126.1, from coordinate 10,034 downwards.
TCTCCACGTCCGATACGATCACCCGGGTGCCAGGCGACACGAAACGCAGTTTGCCCACGTTCTGAATCATTTGTTCAAAAGTCTCCATGAAGATTCGCTGCCATACCAGTCCGGGGTTTTTTAGATACTCGCCGTGGATTTGTTCGAATACGGATAGTTCGGCTTTCGCCTTGGAGACGAGCGAGCTGTGATACGCCGTGGCCGCCTGCACCAGACGATTGCTCTCGGCCTGGGCAGCCGGGATCTTCCCGGCCACGAACCCCTCGGCCTCGCTCCGCTGGGTTCGCATTTCGATCGCCGCGTTCTGAACGTCGAGGAATTCGGCAACCACGTGCCGCGGGGGATGTATCTCCTTGAACTCCAAGGCCGATATCTTCATGCCGCTATCGAATTCGTCGAGCCGCTCTTGCGCCCGACGCCGAACGGTGCCCGCAAGGTCCTCGGTCGTGCCGGATGTCTCCCCAGCACCACGTTGCAGGCGCAGAACGTCGTTCACTTCGAAGCCGGCAACGGTCCGAACCAAAGCGGCCAGCACCACGTCGCCGAGCATTCCGTCGGGATCGGCCATCGAGAGTCGGAACCTGATCGGATCGGTGATCCGGTACTTGACCACCACTTTCGTCTGAATGATGTTCTGATCGCCGGTCAGGCAGTAGCCTTCCATGATCGGGTCGATCTTGTCCAGCGCCGCCAGGTCCTTGATGTCCTTCCAAACCTCCGTAATCGTCACCTCGCCTTCCTTCTTGACGGGGACCTGCACGAGCGAATCGATCGGGTAGGGCAGGGCCAGCACGAGCCCCGGCTGCTTGATCTGGGTGGCGGGCGAGGTGCCCTGCAAACGGCCGAACCGCATCAGAAGCCCCACGTTGCCTGACGTCACCTTCTGGATGCCCGACAGAAGGAACAGAATCAGCAACACCGCCATGATCCAGCGGAACATCTTCATGCCCGCTTCCAGACCCTGGAAGACGACGGGGACGGGTTTTCCGGGGCTCATGGCGTTGTCCCCCGTGTTGTCTCCCGTGCCGCGGCGCCGTCGACTTTACCCCGCAATGGATCGACCAGCGGCCGCGTTGCCTTAGGTATGGAAGCCGGAAATAACTGGTTGAACGGCTCCTGGTCGTTTCGCAAGATGACCGTCGCCTTGGCTCCCAGCGTTTTCTTGATCACCTGCATCGAACGCCAGAAACGGTAGAACTCCGGATCCAAACGGTGCGCCTGGGCGTATATCTCGGCGGCCTCCTTCTCGGCCGCGCCGAGAATCTTGCCCGCCTCCTCGCGACCGGTACGCAGTATCTCTGCCTCCTTAACCAGACCCTCGTCACGTATGCGCTGGGCTTCCTTTTTCCCCTTGGCACGCAACTCGCCGGCCTCGGACTGCCGCTCGGCTCGCATCTGTTCGAGCACGGAGGAGATGTTCTCTTCGGGATAGGCGATTCGCTTGATACCGATCTGCTCGACGCCGATGCCGAACTTCTCCAGGGCCGGACCCTGTACGTCCTTGAGAATGGCCGCTTCGATCTCGTCGGTCTTGATTTCTCCCCGCGTCGTGGAGACCAACGAGGTCAGTTCGTAGTTGCCCATGTGGAAGTTCTTGCCGGCCGCCACCATGCCGTCGAGCTTCTGTTCGGCTGCTTCCGGCGTACCCAGCGACTGGAAGAAGAGCAACGGGTTCTCTACCCGCCAGACAACGTAAGACTCCAGGATGACGTTCTTCCGATCCTTGGTGAACGTGGCCGTGAAGGGTGTGTTGAAGTAGCGATGCCGCGTGTCTATCGTATGGACCTGCTCGATGGGCCAGGGCCACTTGCACCAGAGTCCCGGCTCGGTCTTCGTGCGCACCGGGTCTCCGAATCGGGTGACAATGGCGTTATTGCCTTCCGACACGGTGAAGGTGGAGCCGTAGGCCAGCAGCAGCCCCACGACAATCAGCGCGAAGGCAATTTGCAGCAGAAAGCCGGTTGCCGAACCACGCCCGGCGGCCTGGTCGTCGTTGTTCTCGGTCATCTATTCTGAACTCCAATTGTTTTGCGGTCCCCGTTTTGGGCATTGGGCCGCAAGTCCAGTATCAATCCGCCTTCAACGGTAAACGATTTATCGATCAGTATCAGCGGCTTGGCGCTGAGCAACTCTTGCATCGCGTCGCCCCGCAGCCGCAACTTAAAGGAGTCGGGAGCGACCGCAAAAGCCTTTCCGACCGCGACGAACTGGGCCGATTCCTCGCAGGCCAACCCGACCCGCTTGGCCGAGTCGACTCGAGCCGTGGCCACGGCGCTGCTGCTATCGGTCTCGGCGGTCTGAATGCGAACCAGCCGCTCGCCGTTCGCTTGCACCTCGAATCGTTTCGCGTCGACTTGCGCGCTTATCACGTCAAGATAGTCGGCGGCGGCCTTGACTGGCGGGTGGAGGTTGATCAGCGCCACGTCGACCACGTCGATCCCCAGCCTATTCTCCGAACAGTACTGCCGCAGCAGGTCCTCCAGCCGTTGGGCGAATTCGGCACGGTTCGCCGAGAGCACCTCGGCCAGCGTCGCCGACCGGGTCTCCTCCATCAAGGCCCGATAGGCGTAGCCCTCCAAAGCGGCCACCGGATTCTGGAACTTGTAGACGTAGTCGAAGAACCCTTCCTTGTCCTCGCGGATCTTGTAGTAGACCAGCGCGTTGACCGAGATGACTTCCGCCCCGTCGCCCAACACCAGGGCGAATTCCTTCTTCGCGTGCGACTTGCTCCACAAGTAGGCTCGCGGGAGCGCGGATTCGGTCTCGGCGGAACCCGCCTGGTTAAGCGTCGTTTTGTCCGAAGCCTTTTGGTCTTGGTCGGAATCTGCCGGGGCCGATTTCATTACGAACCCGATCGGCTTGGCAAAGACCTTCTTGACCGGATAACGCAACACGCGGCCAAGCGGCCAAGGCAACTTGAGGTGCAGCCCCGGCTGTAGCGGGTTTCCGGATATCTTTCCAAAGCTCTCTCGCGCGCCCAACTCGCTGGGCCCGACCATCGACAGGCTGCTCAGGGCCCAGAACAAGAGCCCCGCCAAAATAGCCACCGGAAACGCGGCCCGGCGGACGAATCTGATCGCCCAGGATGAACGGAAGCTGACACCCAACTTGGCTTCGATCATCTCGAAGACGCTGCTGATTGGATTACCCCGGACCAGGATCGCCTCGCGGAGCACGCTACGCGGCGGTGGGATAATCGGCCCGCCCTCGACCGACGGATGCAGCCAGGCTCTGGCCAGGCGAACAAGCTGCTCGGTACAGACGAGCACAACCCAAACCAGCAGTATTTGGCCCAGCAGGAAGTCCAAGACCGGCCAAAACAGACTGCCGAATATCGCGGCCGACGTCAATATGCTGGCCCATTGCGTCTCGCGAAACGCCAGAGCCAACGCGACGCTCTCGGGCAAATCCTCTTTGGACGTTGCGCCAAATGATCGGGAAAACACCAGCCAGAGGCAAGAGACCGCCAGGCAGACAATCCCCAGCGCGGCGCCTTCGCCCTGCAAAATGCCCGGGCCGGCCACGCCTCGCGCCAATAGGTAAGTGGCCGTGGCACCCACTACCAGCACGGGAATGATGGCCAGGAAGAGGTAATGCAGCTTTCGGGCGTGCTCGATATCGGCCAGCAGAACGTCGTAGGCTTCGCTATCGCGGCGTGCGGTTGAATCGCCCCAGCGAGGCGTCGTTTTTTGCTCATCCCGCCCGGCATCGTCGGACCGGCCAACCCGCGCGGCCTCCGCCAGGCGGCCTCGGATTCGGTAAGCGTTGAAACACAACCAGGACGCAATGGCCGCAAGGGCCGTTTGCAGGGCCAGCGCCTTCAGGGCGAATAGCCCCGTCTTGATCGCATACCCACCGCAAATGATAGCGACCGCCGTGATAAGAATCGTCGACGCAAACAGCAAGCCCGACTGCCGACCCCCGCCAGCGGATGGTGCCGACCGAGGTTCACCCGCGGATGTTTGTTGATTTCTCGATTCGGCCATTTATCCCCGCCGTCATACACATGTGCGCAAAATCATCCGCAAATACCGGTCCGATTTAGTTAGCTACGTCATAACCGTTCAATCGGTTCAATGATTATCAACTATATCATGCTTCAATAGCCCCTAGCCGGAAGACGAGCCGGGAGAATCGCGAATCCCACCTTCATCGCCAATGTCTTCCTATCTTGCTTCATGGTTACCGGCGGGGATCGACTACCACCCGTTTAGCCGACGGGGCTTGCCCGCCGTGAAGAATTTTGGTAATATAAAGTAATAATAGTGGGCACTTAGTGGGGGGCGATCATGGCTGGAAGAGGGAAACAGGAGATCATCACCTTCAAGGTGGACGAATCGCTTCGGCAGGCCTTGGAGGGCATATCGAACCGGTCGGAGTTCATCCGTTCGGCCATACAAACGGCATTGAAGAACGTCTGTCCGCTCTGCCGCGGTAACGGCACCCTGACGCCGGCCCAACAGGAACATTGGGAATCGTTCGCCTTAACACATCCGCTCCAGGAGTGCGATGACTGCCACGCCTTCCACCTGGTTTGCGTGGCAAGCGACGAGAACTCAGCCGGGGGAAAATGAAGTGATTTATCCAAGGGCTTTTGGTCCGGCCGTGATTGCGATTGGACTGCTTGTCGGCCCGGTGGTTTCGGACGCCGCCGCCAAGTCGCTGACGGCCTTTGTGAGCATCGCGCCGGAAGCGTATCTCGTCGAACGGTTGGGCGGCAAGCATGTCGAGGTGCATGTTCTGGCCGATAAGGGCCAGGATCCTCACACATTCCAAGCGACACCCAGACAAATGCTCGCCTTGGCCCGCGCCGATCTGTTCTTCAAAACGGGGTTGCCGTTCGAAGATCGACTTGTCGAAAAGATCAAGGCCGGGCACCGGCGACTGACCGTGGTCGATCTGGCCAAAACAAGCGAACCGCGCGGGACATCGGCCCATTCCACCCAGTCGCACGACCACCACGGCCACGATCATAATCATGGCGCCGACCAGCCCGATCCGCACACCTGGCTTTCGCCTCCGTTGCTGAAGCTGCACGCGACCGCCATCGCCCGGGCGCTTCGCAACGCCGACCCGGCTCGGGCCGAAGTCTACCAAAAGAACCTCGACTCGCTGCTCGACGATATAGACGCGCGGCACGCGAAAAACAGACTTCTGCTAACGCCCTATCGGGGGCAAACGGTATATGTCTTTCATCCGGCCTTCGGGCATTTTTGCAGCGCTTACGGGCTGAAGCAGGAGGCCGTCGAGTTGGAGGGCAAGTCGCCCACGCCCAGACGGCTCCGCGCGGTGATCAAGCAAGCAAAGGCCGACAACGTGCGAGTCATTTTCGTGCAGCCGCAGTTCGACCAACGTCACGCCCGGACCATCGCGCTGGCCACCGGCGGCCGGCTCGTGCCGATCGATCCACTGGCAAAGGACGTGTTGGACATCATCGAAAAGATGGCCGCCGAGATAGCCGCGGCTTTGAAGAAATGAAATAGCGTTTACCGGTAGCTCCAAAATACTCCCCTCTCCCAAAGGGAGAGGGGACCGACGGCCAGCCGCTTGCCGCAACAAAGACAACCCAGGAACCCGAGCCGTGCCGAACGAGCCCGTTATTTCGCTCGAAAATGTATCGTTCGCCTACCGGGGCGTGCCGGTCGTGGAGAATGCCAGCTTCGCGGTACACGAGCACGAGACGGCCTGTATGGTAGGGCCGAACGGCGGGGGCAAGACAACGCTCATCAAGCTGATTCTCGGCTTGCTTCAGCCGGACCGAGGCCGCCTGCGCATCTTCGGTTTGCCGCCCGAGCGCGCCCGGCTCCGGATCGGATACATGCCCCAGCACATCCAGTGCGATTTTCAATTCCCGGTCACCGTAATGGACATCGTGCTAATGGGGCGCTTGGGTGGCGGCGGTCTTGCCGGGCTGTTCGGCTGGCACGGTCGAAACGACCGTCGCGCGGCGCTCGAAGCGCTTGGTGACGTCGGCATGGACTCGTTCGTAAAACGGCCGTTTCGGGCCCTGTCGGGCGGTCAGCGGCAGCGGGTCCTTATCGCCCGGGCGCTTTGCTCGCAGCCGGACCTCCTCGTGCTTGACGAGCCGACCGCCAACGTCGACACGCTGCTGGAAGCCAAGCTGCTCGATATCCTTCACGAACTCAACCGCCGCATGACCATCCTGCTGGTCTCGCACGACCTGGGGTTCGTCTCCGGACTGGTCCGAAAAGTTATCTGCGTGAACCGTCGGGTGATTATGCATCCGACCGGCCAGCTAACAGGCGACGCCATCCGGGAGATCTATGGCGCCGACATGCAGATGGTCCATCATCACCGCCAGCGAGAGGAACCAACCCGTGACTGAGTTCCTCGACGCGCTTGGCGATCCGGATATTGCCTTCCTGCGATACGCGCTGATCGCCGGACTACTGGCCAGCGTGGCCTTCGGCATTGTCGGGACGTACGTTGTCTCGCGGCGGATCACCTACATTGCCGGCGCTATCTCTCATTGCGTGCTCGGCGGTATCGGTGCCAGCCTCTACCTGCGGGAAGTCGCCGGGTGGACGTGGCTCGAACCGATGTACGGCGCGGTGGCCGCCTCGTTGTTGGCAGCCGTCACTATCGGCATGGCAAGCATTTTTGCCCGAGAACGCGAGGATACAATCATCGGCGCGATTTGGGCGATTGGAATGGCGATCGGGCTGCTCTTTCTGGCCAAGACGCCCGGCTACGTCGATCCGATGAGCTACCTGTTCGGCGACATCGTGTTGATTTCGCGCCACGATCTCTGGCTGATCGGCGGGCTCGACGCCCTGGTGGTCGGCCTGGCCATCTGCTTCCACAACAAGTTTCTCGCCGTCTGCTTCGACGAAGAGTTCACCGAGCTGCGCGGCGTGCGCGTAAGATGTTACTACATCCTGCTACTCTGCCTGACCGCGCTGACGGTGGTGCTGCTGGTGCGCGTGGTGGGCATCGTGATGGTAATCGCCCTGCTTACGCTGCCCGCCGCCGTGGCCGGGCAATTCTCCCGCCGGCTTTGGCAGATGATGGCGTTGGCCGTGCTATTCTGCATGGCATTCGTGGCGTCGGGCCTATCGGTCAGCTACACGCACGATTTGCCCAGCGGACCGACCATCATTATAGTAGCCGGCGCCGTCTATCTGGCCGTGGCCGTCGGCAACCGGGTTTTGAGGCCAAAGGCGTTGTAGTGCAACCGAAAAAAGAGCCATGCCGCGAGAATCCCCCGAACAGTCCCGAAGAAGTGTATGCTTTCGTCCGCGTCGGCGCTGTGCGGCGATGGTTGGGCTAATCGTGGCCATCGTTCTTGGCACGCCAATGCCCTGCACAGCGCAGCGGCAGACCACGGTGTCCGACAGGGTGGCTGCCTTGGCCGGTTGGCTTGCGCCCAGGGTCCGACAAGAGGCGCCGGGCTGGGCGAAGCAAGAGGAGAAGCCGCTATTCACGTTCGCTTGGATCAGCGATCTCCATCTGGACGAATCCCGGCAAGAATTCATCGCCAAGGCGTTCCGCTTCGTGGATGCTGAACTCAAGCCGGACTTCGTCCTGATAACCGGCGACAACAACGCTTTGCCGGCACCGCCCGCCAACCCGAACCAACCCGAGTCGCTCGCGCTGCGACGGCAGTTGTTCTTCAAGGCATACCTACAAAGACATCTGAAGACGCCTTACGTTCTCATACCGGGCGACAACTGGCCACACGAGTTCGACAAGGTGTTTGGGCCCGTTCAGTACAGCTTCGACTACGGCGGCTTGCACTTCCTGCTCACCGCGCCCGATCGCGAGTTTCGCGGCGCCAAGATGGAAGGTCTTGCCGTTTTCGACGAAGCGACCTGGACCTGGATGCGCAAGGACCTGGAAAAGAACCGCGGCAAGCCGGTCATCCTCGCCTTGCACGAGCCCGTCTTCCCTCCAACCTTCCTCGACGCCAGGCGGCTGCGGCAATTGCTCGACGGGTATCCGAACGTCATCGCCTGTTTCCACGGTCATTTGCACGTCGACATGGAGCTCGAGCGGGCGGGGCGAAAGTACCTGATCTGCCCGGCGCTGGGGCCCACCGCCCAACCCGCAATGAAACTCGTCAAGGTTTTTCCTCGCATCCTGATTCTTCGGACGATAGAATACAGGAAGGTCGCCGAGCGCTTCGAGATCGTCAACAAGTGGCAGAAGATCGACGTGCCCGGACCGCTCGGCAAACGTCTCGCGCGGCCGCCTGATAATCGCTTTGCCATGCGGAACTACGATTCGGTGCCGGCCCATGCCCGTCGCACCGCGCCCGAGTTGGCCGGTCGCGTCGACGAGCTTGTCGGCATCGTCCGGGAATTCCTCGTCGAGGAGTTGCCCGAGATTGTCAGGCATCGAGCCGCGTCGTGGTAACCTGTAGCTGGATTCGCAAGAATTCAGCCGCAACTCGCAAAACCGAATTCTTGCGAATCCGGCTACGAGATTGGTCGGCGAGTTCTATTCAACCGATCACCCAAACACGGGAGTCCGACAATGGGAATAAGATTGTGCCGGACACTCCTCGTTGTGTCGATCATCTTGGCCGTTCAGCCGGCAGCCGCGGCGGAACCGAATGAGCTTGCTGGGCTCGATAGCGCGATCAAGTTGATTCCCGACGATGCCGTCTTTTACGGCTCAATGCTGCGCAACCGCCAACAGTACGAGGCGGTTGTCGGTTCCCGCGCCCTGAAGCGGATTCGCGCCATGCCGCTGGTTTCCGAGTGTGCCGCGCTTCTGCATTCGCCGCTGTTGCAGCTTGCCTGGCAGATGTACATTTCGCAAGAGTCCCAGCCGGGCAGCGTCAGGGCGCAAATCCAACAGATCGATGCGGCGAGCAAGACACCGCAAGCACGAAACCTGGCGGACATGCTTGCCGACATGTTATCGAACGAGGTGTTTGTCTATTGCGACCCAACCACGGTCCAGCCGGCCGGATTGCCCGGCTTCGTCGCTGGGTTCCGCTTGACCGACACCAATCGCGCGGGGCTCGAGTTGGGTAAACTCCAGTTGGTCGCCACCGTGGCCGGCTATGCCGATCCGAAACTGAACAAGCGGCTCAAGATATCCAAGATTGGCGAGCATTACTACGTGGTCCTCTCGCTGGACGGCTCGATGGTCGATTGGAAACAGGTTCCCCTCGATTGGCTTCGTTGGTTCAAGGTAAGTCCGGCAGACATCGACCGCCTGGTAGCTCATCTGAACACTTTGCCGCTGGTCGTGGCCGTCGGCCTTCGCGACGACTACCTGCTGCTGTCGGTCGGCCCCTCCACTGATGCCCTGGCCAAGCTGGGGCAAGGGAAGCGGCTCGTCGAGCGGCCGGAGTTGAAGGTGCTGGCCCGGTTCGCCGACCGTCGGTTTAGGGCGATCCATTACCTGGGCACCGCGACCGGCCAAGGCGTGTTGGCCTTCAGCTTCCTTACCGACCAGGGCATGGAGTGCTACATCCGCGGCTGGCTCGAGCGCTCATCGCTGGACCGGCCGCCCGCCGACACGACCGGCGACCGGCCCTACTTCCTAAAAGTCGCGTTCGACTTCAACGTGCTGATCGACCGGGCCACGCCCTGGATCGAAGCGAACTCGCGGCAACTCGTCGGCCGGATACTGGGCGTCGACGACTACAAGCTGCCCGAACTGGCAATCGGCCAGATCCACACGCTGCTGGACGTCTGCAAAGTGCTCCGCCGCGTAACCATCGAAGGCTACCCGGAAAACGGCGCGCTGGTCCTCCACGTCCTCTTGAATATCCGCGACGTGCAGCCCTAATGCCTTTTGCATGGCTACCGTGACGCCCCGTATTTGTAGCCGGATTCGCAAGAATTCGGTGCCTTGGCATCACTGCTGAATTCTTGCAAAGTGGGTATCCACTTCCCTCAAGCGACCACAACATATAGTATTGGGGGATGGAAGACTATCCTCGAACGCTTATGGAATTTGAGTCGCGGTTTTCGTCGGAAGCGGCATGCGTGGAGTATTTGCGTGGCAAATATGCGTTTTCAGAACAAAGGGGGATATGTTTTTGTGCCTGATCGGCC
>CAZDHN010000125.1:0-11913 GCA_964505115.1 uncultured Planctomycetaceae bacterium | reverse complement strand
TCCGTGTTTCATCCGTGGCTCGGTTCCGTAATGCCGAAAGGCCGTGAACGGTTACACTCTTTCTTTCTCGGGAGGGGCTTTCTCGACTGTCTACGGCAGGCCAACCGCTTCACCGCCGTCGACGGTGACCAACTCGCGATACACATCCATCGAAATGCTATCGGTCGTGTCAATTATAAAATCCTACAAAATGGTTATGATTTCTTGCAATAATACCCTCTGGGCTTCACTTCCCTTGGACAGCCGGCGGTTTGGCGGCCCGCCAACCGGCCTTCAACTGCTCGGTCAGCCGGTTGGCGAGTTCCGCATTCTCGGCGCGTTTGGCGAGATTGACGTTCTCGTCGGGATCCTCGACGTGGTCGTACAACTCCATGCCCAGGATCTTTTCGGCATTGCGGCGGTCTTGCCAGAGCGTGAACCGATAGCGGTCGGTCCGCATCGAGTAGCCCATCGCCTTGCCGCGTGGATATTGGCTGAACGCGGCCGACTTCCACGGCTGTTGCGGGTCGTCCAAGAGCGGGGCGAAGCTGGTTCCCTCCAGAGTTTTCTGTCGCGGCAATCCGGCCAACTCGCTGAGCGTGGGGTAGATGTCGACCAATTCGACCAGACGCTCGGTCTTCTTCCCGGCCGCCTTCGCATCCGGCCCACTGACGATCAGCGGAACGCGAGTGGCGTTCTCGAAGTTCGAGTGTTTGCACCAGAGGCCGTGATCGCCCAGGTGCCAACCGTGGTCGCCCCAGAGGACGATGATCGTTCGGTCGCGCAGCTTCAGCCGGTCGAGTTCGTTCAACACCCGGCCGATTTGGGCGTCGACGTAGCTGACACAGGCACGATATCCGTGAACAAGACGCCGGGCCTGTTGGACGTTGATCGGGCCCTTGCCGGGGATGTCGGAGTAGTAACGCAACTCGCCAAAGTTGTGCATGGCGACCGACGGCACGTCCTTGGGAGCGAACGGATTGTCGGCCAGATCGATCTCGTCGGGATCGTACAGGTCCCAGTATTTCTTCGGCGCTACAAAGGGCAAATGCGGCCTGATGAATCCCACCGCCAGGAAGAACGGCTTGTCCTTGACCTGGCCGAGCGCCTCGATCGCCCGATCGGCAACCTGCCCGTCGTAGGGCACGTTGTCGGCAACCTCGGGCGCCTCGGTGGCCGGGCCGCGACAGAAATAATCGACCCAGTCGTCCAGCGCCGCGCCGCTCTTGCCCGAAATTCGTTGAAAATCCTTTCGGGCGGCGGCGATTCCTTCGGGCGTGTAGTAATAGCGCGGTCCGCCAAGCCACATGGGCACGCTCCACGAGCGCGGATCGTGCGTGCGGCGGCCACCTTTGTAGTAGTACTTGCCGGCTTCCTCGGGAAACGACCCGTGGAAAATCTTGCCCATCCCCTGCGTGTGATAGCCGTTGTTCTTGAAATGCTGCGGCAAGGTAACCGCGTCGGGCACCGCCTTGCGAAAGCATTCCCGGTTTCCCCATACCCGCGTCGTGTCGGGCCGCAAACCGCTCAGCAGGCTGGCCCGGGTTGGACCGCATATCGCCTGCTGACAGTACGCCCGGAGAAACACGGTGCCACGCTCGGCCAGTCGATCGATATTCGGACTTTTGACGTATGTCTTGCCGTAGCAACCCAACTCGGGCCGCAGGTCGTCGACTGCAATGAACAGAACATTCCGTCTTCGCCCCGCGGTTTGCTCACCACGCACTATCGGCGGCGCTGAAAAGACCGTGGTTATCAGGATGGTCAGAACGAATAGTTGAAGAAACTTCGCGCTAGGCAGACTTCTGGATTTCATGGCTACTCCGGTTGGGATTTCAGATTGAAGTCATGTTTGTTCTTCTCGCCGGCGTCGACCTCACATGTCAAGGTGCTGTTCGTGTTGTAATCGCGGGGGATGTAGAGCTCGATTTCGTCGACCATTTTGTTGGGCGGCTCGGGTGGACCCGCGAGGATTCTTCTGCCCGTCTTGCGGACCGCGGTAATCCGAACCGTTTTCTTGCCGGGCGAAACGCCCTTGTCGTCGGATAGCGAATACTTGCCGCCGCTTATCTGGCCGCCGGCAGTCGTTCCGTTGCCGTCGACCGGCTCGAAGACGATTGTCCCCTGCTCGACGGGCTGGCCGTCGAAGGTAACGTCTCCCTCGACGGCCTCCAGCCCGCTGCCGCAACCGATGCAACTAGCCAGCAATATACTCCATCCCAAACAGCCGAGTTGCTTTAGTGTATTCATGTTCTCTCCCATGGGTGTTCGTCACACCGGCACAAAGCCGCGACCTAAAAGCTACCCACGATGACCTCGTCCTGGACCATCCGAGGCGTGCAAAGTGCCTTCCAAGTATCCAGCCTGATGGAGTCGAGGAAGCGAATCGCCATCGAACGGCTTTGGCTTTCCCGGGCGATATAGCGGCCAATCTCCTTGAGGTCCTTGCGAGCAAGGGGTGTGCGGATGACGCGAGCCATTACCTGCCTCGGCCTTGTTCGTCAAGCTCGTCCATGAGTTCCTTCTTGATGGAATCCATGTCGAGAGGCTCGGATTTGCCCTCCTCCGATTCGTCGAGGGCGGCTTGAACGTCGCCCTTGAGAGACTCATGGCGGGCTTCGAGGTCGCGGTAGAGACGCATCGCTTCCAGTGCGAATTCCTCCGGCGAGGAAAACTGGCCACTCGCAACCTTCTGCTGAACGTATTGCTCAAGCCCGGGCGATAGTCTGGACATCTCTCGTGCTCCTCCTTCATTGACCCTCGCGTAGCCAATAATCGAGGGCGAAGCCCGGTTTCCCGGCGATACCCCCGTGATCCGCGCACTGACTATACAAAGATTAATAGGCTACGCGTAATGCTATCAGGGACGTGCCTCGCGGTCCAGCGCAGGTTGGCTGATGATGTCGTTCTGGCCGACGAAAACTGGACTTTCGGGCCGTTCTGCTTCCCCATGCCGTCAGTTTCGCGTATAATCGAGCCCGGGTGGTGGACACAAGCGGCGGCTTCCCGCGTTGTTACACGGAACCATCATGGAACAACCTAGCCAACAATATTGGAGCGGGGAGGTTTCGCGGTTCGACCCGGCCGATTCGGGCTACGCCACGCAAGTGGTCGACTGGCTGTTGGCGGCCGGGCGGAAGCACGGGGCCAGCGACCTGCATCTTCAGCCGGGTCCCGACGGATTGGCGTTGAAGCTTCGCCTGGACGGCGTGCTCGAGCCGGCGGTTGTCTTTCCATCGCGGCTGGCGGCCAATATCCTGGCCCGGCTGAAGGTGACGGCCGGGCTGCTGACCTATCGGACCGACACTGCCCAGGAGGGCCGCATCCGGGCGGACGACGATGTTGAGACGCGAGTGAGCACTTTTCCGACTCTCTACGGCGAGAAGGCCGTGGTGCGGCTCTTTGCCGGGGCAAGCGATTATCAGCGATTGGACGACCTGGGGCTACCGGACGACGTGCTCCGACCGCTCGGCCGGCTACTGGGCGAGACGTCGGGCGCGATCATCGCCACCGGCCCGGCCGGCGGCGGCAAGACCACGACCGCCTACGCCTGCCTCCGCGAACTGGCCGCCCAAAGCGATGGCCGGCGGAGCCTCGTCTCGCTCGAAGACCCGATCGAAGTGGCCGTGGCGGGCGTGGCCCAAACGCAGGTCAACCCGGCCGCGGGCCTCGACTTGGCCGGCGGCCTGCGGTTCCTCATGCGTCAGGATCCCGAGGTGATAATGGTCGGCGAGATTCGCGACCAGCCAACCGCCGCGTCCGCCTTCCAGGCCTCGCTAACCGGCCACCTGATGCTGAGCACCTTTCACGCCGGCAGCGCGGCCGAGGCGATTGGCCGGCTGTCGGATATGGGCATCGAACCCTACTTGCTTCGTAGCGGGCTACTGGCCATACTGTCGCAGCGGCTCGTGCGCAGGCTTTGCCAATGCTCCCGGCCGAGCGATGACCCGGACGACCGGCTCGGCTTGCCCGTCGAGCAGGTTCGCGTTCCGGTCGGTTGCGAGGCGTGCCGTCGAACGGGCTACAGTGGGCGGATGGTGCTGGTCGAGATGCTTGTGCCCGAGCGAACGTCGCTGGGCCGCGCGATCCTCTCGCGGTCCGACGCCGAATCGCTGGAACGCTTGGCCGTCGAGGCCGGAATGGTAACGCAATGGGTTCGTGCCGTAACCGCCGTCGAGGCCGGCCACACCAGCCCGGCAGAGGTTAGACGCGTGTTGGGATTTAAGAAGACATGATCGTTGGGTAGCCGAACTGGCAAGAATTCAGTTTGTCGCGTTACGGCTGAATTCTTACGAATCCAACTACAAGAAATTTGGCAATATTGTTGAGCGTGTTCCGAATAACGTCTTGGTGCCGTAGCCACGCACAAAACGTGACGAGTAGTCGGACATGAGCGAAGATACAATAAATCGCAACCCGCTTGGGCACGTTTCGCTCGACGACCTGATCGCGCTTAGCGACGAGATGGCCGCGCTGGTCCGCTCGGGCGTGCCGCTGGAGCTTGGGCTCGGCGCGTTGAGCCTGAGCATGCCGGGCCGGCTGGGCCGACTGGCCGCCGCGCTCACCGAGAGACTGAAGCAGGGCGAGCCGCTGGAGCAGGTGCTGGCCGATCGGTCGGCCGGATTCCCGCCGCTGTATCGGGCGGTGATCGAGGCGGGCGTGAAGTCCGGACGGCTGGCAGTGGCGCTGGAGGGCCTGGCGCGGTCCGCCCGGCAAATTGCCGAAACGCGTCGCATGCTCAGCACGGCGATTCTATATCCACTTCTGGTGCTGGCGGTCGCCTGGAGTCTGTTCGCCTTCTTCACGGCCAAGATCGCTCCGAGCATGGAACGTTCGCTCGATGCGTTCAATGCGTCCGGCGAGAGGATCATATCGTCGCTGAGTTGGCTAGGTGAATCGGCCGTCTACTGGGGACCGGCGTTTCTCATCTTGTTAAGCGTCTGGGCCCTGGCCTGGCTGGTCGGCTTGGGTCGAATAGGGGTGATCGGCGCCGTCTGGCCGACTCGCCTGATCGGCTGCCTGCCCTGGGCCGGCGCCATGCTCGGCCAGATGCAGACAGCCACCTTCGCCGATGTGCTCGCGCTGCTGATCGAAAACGACGTGCCGCTGGACGAAGCGGTGCTGTTGGCAGGTCAGGCATCGGGTGGACGGAAACTGAGGGCGGCAGCCGAGCAGATGGCCGCTTGCATCGGGCAGGGCGATTCGCTGGGAGTGTTGCTCGCCAGAACCCCAATCCCGCCCATGTTGCGCTGGCTGATGCTCGCCGGACAAAACCGGGGCAACCTGCTCTCGGCGCTGCGGCATGCCTCGTCGACCTATCGTCGTCGCGCGCTGCATCAAGCCGATCTGGCAAGAACTTTCCTGCCGCTGATACTGACCGTGCTGATCGGCGGCGGCGCCGTGTTTGTCCTCGCCTTCTCGCTTTTCTATCCATACGCGTCCATACTCGAGACACTGGCCTTGCCGTAAGAACATATCGAACAAAGCGAAAACAGAAGAGGAACACTAATTTACGCTAATCTTCACTGATTTTTTTCATCAGTGTCGATTAGCGAGGATTAGTGTTCACTAAGACCATGAGCACGAAACCCCCCAATCCAGACGGCCGCGACAAGCGTCTCTCGACGGAAGAGGCGGCGGAACTGGCCAGCCAGGTGGCCGAGTTGGCCAAGGCCGGCTTGCCGCTGGCCTCCGGGCTGAGGGCGCTGGCCGACGAGCTATCGGGCAGCCGGCTGGCCTCGGTGCTTGGAGACGTCGCCCGGCGTCTCGACTTGGGCGAGTCGCTCAGCGAAGCAATCGAGGCCCAGGGGCCCCGTCTGCCGGCCCGGGTCCGCGGCCTGATCGAGGCGGGCGCCCGAAGCGGCCGGTTGGGTGAAACGCTCGAGGAGTTTGTCGATCTGCATCGCGGCCAAATCGAACTCAGGCGTCGCGTCTGGACCATGCTGGCCTACCCGATCACGCTGCTGGCGATCGCGGCACTGCTCTTCGTCTTCACGCAGATGTACTTGGTTAGCGAGTTCGCAAAACTCTACGGTGACTTCCAGATCGAGTTGCCCCTGATGACACAATTGAGCATGCAGCTTTCGGCCAACATGTCCTGGCTGATGCTCGGCTTCGTGGTGTTCCTTCTGGGGATAGTCGCCCTGGTCTGGCTGATCCCCGGCTCGGCTTGGATCGCCCGGCTGATGCACGCCGTGCCCCTATTGGGACCTTTGTGGCGTGCCAGCCGGCTCTGGCAGTTCTCCCGGCTGATGGCGCTCTTGATCGACCAGGAGGTCCCGCTGCCGGAGGCGGTTCGGCTGGCTGGCGAGAACCTGGGCGACGCCGACCTGATCGCCGGCGCCCGCCGCTTGGCCGACGCCTGCCAGAGCGGCCGGTCGCTATCCGACGGACTAAACGAAACCGGACAGTTCCCCGTCAGTTTGGTGCCGCTGGTCGCCTGGGGCGAGCGGAACTCGGCGATGTCCGAAGCCTTTCGGGCGGCGGCCGAGATGTTCGAGGGCAGCGTCGAGACACGGCACGTGCTCACCGGCACGATCATGTTGCCCGCCATCTTCCTGCTGATCCTGGCCTTCGTGGCGTTTACCGTTATTGCGTTATTCATGCCGCTGATAGCGCTGGTTCAGAACATAACCTAACATGAACTCGGAAACCCTCGCACTGCTGCTCGGCCTGCTTGGCCCGATCCTCCTGGTGATCGGCGTTTTCACCCCGATCATTCTGTGGTTGGGTATCGTGGCGGCGGTCCGGCTGGCGGAGGGTGCTTTCGAACCGGGCGGTGGTCGTGCCCATCGCGGGCTTCGCTTGGTGGCCGGCGGTCTGGCATTCTTCGCTGCCGTGATTGGGGGGCTCCTGCTTATCGTAACGCTACTGGCCGCACTGCACGTCTTCGGGTTCCTCGTGCTGGTTGCGCTGGCGTTCCTTACGGTCGAAATAGTCGTCCGCACTTGGGCGACCAAGCGCTACACGCTCTTGTGGATGCTGACCGTGGCGGCCGAACGACTGATGCCGTTGGCGCCGGCCGTCGAGGCCTTCGGCCGGGAATGTGGCGGCCTGTTCGGACGTCGAGCGCGTCGGCTCGCCGAGGCGCTCGAGGCAGGCATGCCCCTGCCCGATGCGCTTCGTCGCTACTCGGGTCTCGTTCCCCACGAGGCAGTGCCGCTGATTCGCGTGGGTTACGAGACGGGCACCTTGGCGCCCGCCCTGCGCCACGCCTGCGTGACCCGAAACACTTTCGAGCCGCTACGTTACGCATTGATGGCGAAGCTAGGCTACCTGGCCTGGCTGTTTTGCTTCGCCCTGGGTGTTGTAACGTTCGTGATGCTGAAAATCGTCCCGGCGTTCCAGAAGATATTCGACGATTTCGAAACGGAGTTGCCTGCAATGACGCAGCTTCTGATATTCGCGGCGGACGTGGCGGCCCCCTTCGTGGCTCTCGTGGCATTCTTAATGGTGCCGATGTTGCTGCTGGCTCTCGTGTTCTGCTACTTCGGGCTGGGGCGCTGGCGGCTGCCGGGACTTCACTTCGTGGTGGATCAACTCGACGCGGCCGCCGTGCTCGACTCGCTTTCGCTGGTCGCCCGGCAGGGGCGGCCGATCCTCGACGCAGTCGCCACGCTCGCCCGAACGCACCCTCGAAGCCGGATCCGCCACCGCATGGACCACGTAAGGCAGGACATCGAGACCGGCGTCGATTGGTGCGAGAGCCTCTGTCGGCGCCGAATGATCGGCCAGGCCGACATGGCCGTGCTGCAGGCGGCGGCCAGGGTGGGGAACGTAGACTGGGCGTTGGGCGAAATGGCCGATAGCGTCCGCCGCCGCCTGGGATACCGCTTCAACGCAATCCTGCAAATTGTTTTTCCGATAGTAATCGTCGGCTTCGGCCTGGGCGTAATGTTCATCGTCGTTGCCCTGTTTATGCCGTTAATCAAGTTGATCGCGGGCCTGACATGAAAACTACTCGCCGCGCGGTGACGATTATCGAGGTGCTGGTGGCCTTCGTGCTGGTGGCGGCCGCCACGGCGGTCTGCTTGAACCTGCTGCTGGCCCGCGCTGCCCAGCGCCGCGCGATCCAGGACCAACAGACGGCCCTCCAGGAGGCAGCCAATCTGATGGACCGACTCTCGGCGCTGCCCTGGGACGAACTCAACGACGAGGCCGCCGCCAAGTCGCGGCTTTCGGACGCCGCCCGCAAGGCACTGCCCGACGCCCGGCTCGAAGTGCGGCTCACCCGGCCACCCGACGAGCCGCCCGTCGAATTGCCCGTCGAATTGCCCGTCGAATTGCCCGTCGAATTGCCCGTCGAATTGGCCGTCGAATTGGCCGTCGAATTGGCCGCCAAGCGAATCACAATCGTCATCCAGACCGAGGACGGTCGCGGCAACCCGCGCCGGCCGGTCCGGTTGGTCTCGTGGAGATATCGGGAGGGCGGACCATGAGAGAACGCCGAGGTGTTTTTCTGATCGAGATGGCGGTCGTCATCGTGTGTGCCGCGGTCGTCTTGGCGACAGCCACTTGGGTGCTCTGCGCGTTGATGCACACCAGCAGCGCCGTACAACGGGAGTGCGGCCAGACGGCGACCATCGCCCGGCTGGCCGAGCAGTTCCGCCGCGACGCCCACGCCGCCCTGAAGCTAACGCCCCCGGCCGCCGATCGGCAGGCTTGGATATTCGAGCTTGGGCCGGAAGCGAGCGTCGAGTACGTTTTTTCGGGCAACGAATTGCTTCGTCGCGAACGATCGGCCGGGCAAGTGCAAGGCCGACAGCCTTTCCGGCTTCCGGCCGACACACTAACCGAGATTGAACTGCTCGCCGGCGAGTCTCCGGCTGCCGTCCGGCTCTCGATTCTGCCCGCCCCGGACCGACCAGCCGGCCCTCGGCCCGTTTGCATTACGGTCAACGCCATTTTGGCAAAGGATCATCGTTTTGAGAAACAGAGAAAGTGACAACTTCCGAAACGTACTCATCACGCTCCGCGTGATGCCCGCGAAGGGTGCCACTGCTGGCTTGTCCAGCAGTGCGAAGCACGGACTCCACGGAGACAACAGCACTGCTGGGCAAGCCAGCAGTGGCACCCCGGCGGCACGGCGTGGGTCGGTTCTTATCGTGGCGATGGTCGCGATCGCGGTGGCCGGCATGATGGCCGTGTCGATCGTGCGCTTTTCGTTGGTCGCGCGTCGGGCCGGGCGGGTCGAGGCCTGGCGGGTGCAGGCCGACTGGCTGGCCGAGTCGGCCTTGGAACGGGCCGCCGCGCGACTGGCCAGCGACTCAACCTACAAAGGCGAGACCTGGACAATACCGGCCGACGCCTTCGACGGCAGTGAAGACGCGGCCGTAAAAATCGACGTGGCTGCCGTAGCCGATCAGCCCGACCGCCGGGCGGTTAGCGTCCGGGCCGACTATCCAAACCATTCGCACAACCGTGCGCGACAGGTCAAACAGACCGTCCTGCATATTTCACCGAAGGAGACGGAACAATGAAGACTCGCGGTTTTACACTGGTCGAGCTTCTGGTGGTGATCGCAATCATCGGCATACTGATTTCGCTGATGCTGCCGGCGATTCAGGCGGCTAGGGAGGCTGCCCGGCGGGCGACCTGCGTCAACCACCTTGCTCAGCTTGGCATCGCGCTGCACGCCTATGAGGCGGCCCACGGCACGCTGCCACCCGGCACGATCAACCCCGTCGGCCCAATTCGTAGCACGCCCGAGGGGTATCAGATGAGTTGGCTCGTGCAGTTGTTGCCGTACATCGAGGAGAGCGTCACCTACCAGCACGTCGACTTTGCAGTAGGCGTTTACGACGAGAAGAACGCCCCTGTCCGGCAGATACCCATCTCCCTGTTCATCTGCCCTTCCTACTCGGGCCCGAACCGGGGGCAGGCCGAGGCGGCCATAAGCAACTACGCCGGCTGCCATCACGACGTCGAGGCTCCGATCGACGAAGACAATCACGGCGTACTCTTCCTCAACAGTCGCGTGCGGCTGAAGGATGTCACCGACGGGCTGACCCACACGATCTTCGTCGGCGAGACGTTGGGCGACAATCAGTGGAACCTGGGGTGGATGTCGGGCACCCGAGCCACGCTGCGGAACACGGGCGCAGTGATCAACACCAACGCCGCGATCGACCCCGAGTTGGAATCAGAACTCGACGAGGCGAGTTCCAGCGACAGGTATGGGGACGACAGCGGGATGATGGGAATGGATGAAGGGATGATGGGAATGGGCGGCGACCCGCCGGGCGACCCGCCTCCGGTCCCGGCCACGCTCCCGGAAGCGGATGTGGAAGTGCCCGCCTTGGGTCCAGCCGTCGCGAAGGTGCTAAAGACCGCGGCGCTGGAAGTGGGCGGGTTCGGTTCGGAACACCCCGGCGGTGCCCAGTTTCTTTTCGGCGACGGCGCCGTGCAGTATCTCAGCGATTCCATCGATCCGGCCATCTACCATCAACTCGGCCACCGAGCCGACGGCAAGCTACTCGAAGGCGGCCCCACGCGCAGCGAGTGGTGACGGGTATCGTTCACAACCGACACCGTTTATCCCCGTGCGGATGCCGGCCGGTGGCCAGGCTGATCAAGCAGCCGATAAGAATGTGACGTTGCAGGTCAGGCTCCTTCGCTCGCTCCAGCGGTTGTCAATCACAACCCACTATAAAGCCGCGACCGTTGGTCGCGCACGCGGCAAGATGCACGCGGTCTTTCGCATCACCCAGCGCGACCAACGGTCGCGGCTTTATATGAGCGATGTCGCAACTCCGCGCTACAACAGCGATCACCACCAATTCAACGGTATTGGGCTTTACCCGGCCGACTTCCGCATCTTCTCGATGAAGATATTGAAGAAGGGCGTGTCGTAGTCGTGCCAGGTGGCGGCGCTGACGATATTGCCGTCGACCACGCAGGGTTCCGGGACGTAAACGCCGCCGGTTTGAGTGATGTCGAGCGCGCACTTGCCGACGGTCGTTACCCGGCGTCCGCCCTTGAGTCCACCCGCCGCGGCGATGATCTCGATGCCGTGGCAGACGACCGCGATCGGCTTATTCTGCTTGACGAAGTATTGGGTAGTCCGGATCAGGTCTTTGTCGTAGCGGATGTATTCCGGCGCACGGCCGCCCGAGAGAAACAGCCCCGCGTACTCCTCCGGCTTGACGTCCTTGAAGGCAACCGTGGCCTCGATGTGGTAGCCCTTGGTCTCCTGCGTGAGGTCCCAGGGCACGTTGCTGTTGGGCGGAACTTCGTGCATTACCGTGTGGTAGAGGCGTGCCTCGGGCCCGCTGACCACTACCTCGTATCCTTCCTCGGCGAGCCGGAAGAACGGATAGAGCGTGTCCATCGATTCGGTCGCGTCGCCGATCGGCATCAGCACCTTGCCGATTGTCTTCCGCTTCCGCACTTGAGCTTGTGCGGACGTGGCCATCAGCCCCATCGCGGCCGGCCCGGCGGCCAGAAGCGCACACATCCGTCGACGACTAACTTTGCTTTCACTCATGATGGTTCTCCAATAGGTTCTTTATGGACGAGCTATGAGCCGTGAGCCATGAGCTATGAGCCATGAGCCACGGAAGTAGGGTGTCGCGCGACCGCTTGAAGGAACCGGCGACGATACATGTCGGTATCTCCTGCTACCCGCTACTTCTCCAAGGTGATTCGCATCAAGTCGAGTATATACGGTTCGCACGGGACTGCAACTCCCTTTACGCACGACCGGGACTCGATTTCAAACAGGCAAGTTAGCGTGAGTGTCGGATTATTGACCCTTGCGTGGCTAATGACCGAGGGCGAAGCCCGGTTCCCTGGCGGGACCCCCTTGTTTCGCGCATTAGTTATCAGAATCAATAAGTTGTTGAATGAAAACAGGTTCATCCGGTCGAAGCGTAGCTGGGTCACGGGATCGCCAACATTAGGGTGCGTTTTCAGAACAAAGGGGACTGAAAAAGC